>NZ_JBEZJZ010000059.1:0-50091 GCF_040651455.1 Streptomyces sp. NPDC048483 | reverse complement strand
ATACGCGCAGACCTCCACCAGGCACTACTCGAACTCGCCTGCTCCATCATCTGCTTGCGACGACTACGAACCGCATTCTGAAACGATCAGTTAGACCTACAGCTCCTCGAGACGCGCGAGGTCGTCTTGGACCAATCCCCTTTCCTCGGCGGTGAGGTGGATCGCGGCGGCCTTGGTGAGCGCGAAAATCGCGGCCCCTTCGTCACGCGCCTGGCGACATCGGCGCGCAGCACCAGGAGGCGCAGCAGCTGCACATGCGTGGGCCGCTCGTCCTCACGATGCAGTGCCTGATCGAGGACCTTGGCGGCTGCCGCCGGGTTCTCCCTCGAGTCCGCGAACAGTGACGCGTAGTGCAGGGCCCGGGAGAAGGCTTCCTTGGGCGCGGGCCGGTGGTGCAGGTTCTCGCTCATCGGCTGACCGATGCGGATGCAGTTGCCGCCCGGATCGGTCATGAGGAACTGACGCATGCCGTGCGACGCATCCCTCAGCGCCCCGATTCGCGGCAGTCCGCGGGTGGGGATCCTCCCGTACCTGGCTTTGAGGCCGACCCGGAATGCCTCGTGCAGCTCGTCGACGCCATCGGTGCGGATGTAGCAGGTGCTGAATGATTCGGTCGGCTCGTAGTGCTTCATCCCGAAGAACTGGAGTTGGATGCCGCCACGTTCCACGACCGCGTACGGATTGGGGCTCTTCTGCTGGAACGCCACATCGAATCCGAGGGCGCTGTAGAAGTCGAGAACGGGCTGGATGGTGCGGCACGGCAATATCGGAATGGCTTGCTCACTCACGCGAGGAGAGTCTAGTCAAAATTGACTAGATGCGGGGAGGGGTTTCCGTCGATCCGACTGACGAGTCTCGATGCACCGGCATGGAGTGCTGAGCCACTCACGAGTGATCGGACGGCCAAGATGCACTTTTGAAGCAGGCCCTACTAGGTGTGTTGACCTGGAGCGTTGTCTACGCGGCTGATGGGTGGTTGGCCTGTGAGTGCGGCGCGGCAGCGGCGGTGGTTGCAGGCGTGGAGGAGGTCCGGCAGAGCCGCGGTGCGTTCGTCGTTGCCGGTGTAGGGCTGGAGGTAGGCCCATGCTGGCGCGGCGCCAGGCGGTCCAGGGCGCCCTGGAGCTCGAATCGCGTGTCGCGCAAGCAGCTCCGCCATGAGCCGGACCCCTGTCAGGCGCTCCGCGAGGGCGAGGACCGCCGGCTTGACGCCGAAGCCGAACGGGCCGTCGCCGTGAGAGGGAAGCTGACGTCGCGCATGACGGCGTTGAGGGCTCGGGGACGAAGCCGGTCCGATGGCCGGGCCGCTCGACGGCGGTGCGCAGCTCGCTGTCCTCGAACCGGCGGAAGAGGCGGACGGGCTTACCGCCGTTGAGCCGGTCGCCGCCGCGGCCGAACCCCGCACGCGGCCGACCGCCTACTGCGCCTGTGCCGCGATCTGGATCAGGTTGCCACAGGTGTCGTCGAAGACGGCGGTGGTGACGGGGCCCATCTCCAGGGGCTCCTGGGTGAAGCGGACGCCGAGGCCGTGCAGGCGCTCGTACTCCGCCCGCACGTCGTCGACGGCAAACTGGGCGAGCGGGATACCGTCCCCCACGAGCGTGTCGCGGTAGGTCTTGACGGCCGGGTGGCCGGCGGGCTCCAGGAGGAGTTCGGTGCCGCCCGGCTCGTCGGGCGAGACGACGGTCAGCCACCGGTCCTTCTCGCCCACCGGGACGTCGTGCTTCTTCACGAAGCCGAGGATCTCGGTGTAGAAGTGCAGGGCCTTCGCCTGGTCGTCGACGAAGACGCTGGTCAGGTGGATCTTCATGGGGTGCTCTCCTCCGGTCCGGATGTGTCGGGCACGAGCCATCGCTCGGCGATCTGCCGCAGCGGGGCGGTGTTCAGATCGTGGAACTTGTAGCGGCCCTCCCGCCTGGTTTCGACGAGTCCGGCGGCCTCCAGTACGGCGAGGTGCTGGGAGACCCCCTGGCGCGAGATGCCGACCTGATGCTTCATGCTCAGTCGCGAGCAGATCTCGAACAGTGTCTGTCCGGACTTTTCCGTGAGCTCGTCGAGGATGGTGCGGCGGGTGGGGTCGGCCAAGGCTTTGAAAAGGTCGTCGGCCACGACCACAGGATAGGCAACTACTCACTTGCCTATCAAGTCGAGTGCGCCGCGTCCGAGTCGACCCGCCATCGGTGGGCGCGGACCCGCGGGCAGCGAGGACGCGGTAGGTGAGCTGAGCGGCTTCGGGGCGGCCGGTGGCGAGCTGGATGGGGATGAGCTGCTGGCCGAAGGCCTCGTTGGTCGCTTTACGCCGAACAGCATCGGGACCCTTCCGGCGCCCTGCATGTGGAGCTCGGCTTACCCATGCCCGCCGCCAGAGTCGGCCGGAAGGCCGTGTCACACTGCGGGACTCATGATCACAGCCGACGTCGTGCCGATCGTCTTCGTGCACGGACCCGCTTCACCGCCGGGCAGTCGAGCACACAACCGGCCGGACTCCGGGAAGAGTTCCCTGTCGCCGCGGTCGACCTGGTTGATAAACAGTCACCATGACGTATTACGCAGATCTGACTACGTACACGTACGACAGCGACAAGGGGCTTCCGGAAGCGTCAGGCCGCTGGCGAGACGTCCCGCTGCTGAATGTGGGCTGGCTCAGCCGCAGAAGGAACTACTCCAAAGGGGCGCCGCCTTCGGGATTGACAGACGCGCTGCAGCGTATGACTGAGACACATCGGGCCCAGCAGACGCGCGGCTATCACTTCTGCCCTTGGTGTACGACGAGACCGATCGGACCGCGTGGCGACAGTGCACGGGGCAGTTCAGAGATACGCGTCATGGGAAACGGCGTCGCCTACGCTGCTCCCGAGCTGGTTGCTCACTATGTCGAAGCCCACGGCTACTTGCCGCCGGCCGACTTCGTACATGCTGTGCTGTCGCCCAGTGCCTTCTCCTGACCCCGGGCCTCATGGCCGGCCGAGGATGCGGGTCCGAAGGAGCGCGAACGAGCCCGGCCATCGGCTTCGGGGCACGGTGGCGTGATCTGCGATTAAGCCGCTGACCATAGCGGATCCAGTCGGACGACCATGGTCACCGCAGAGAGTGACATGGCGATGACGCTCTGCCCCCTCTCGGATTCAGGGCAGACCAAGATCGAGTAGGCGGACTCATGTCGTACGCCGAACAGACCGACCACGCCGCACAGCGCTACGGGTACACCCGGGGCTCGGGCTCGTATGGGGAGGCGAAGGCCGGCGCGCAGCGGTGGCTCGATGCCGTCAAGGCCGACGCCGACTTGTGTGACCCGCTTCCCTGCGTCCGCAGACGGCCAGCATCACTCCTGCGCCATCAGTGGTGCCCCCAACCCCCGTCCCAAGTCTCTGCCTTGGGCAGTGCGCGGAGTTGGCCCTCGAAGAAGACCTCCTGGTCACAGGGATGGAACACGGAGGAGACGTGTCCCGATCTTGCAGGGCTGTGGTCGGCGCGGTCGGCAACTCGGCGGGCACTACGGCTCACATATGCGGCGGCGTCAAACTGGGAGAATTTCGATCTCGACGACAATCTTGACGGTCAGGGCCGCCGACACGGCTCAGGGGAGCCCCCGCACCGTTGTCCGCCCACGCCGCGCACCTGGCCGAACCAGGCATCGGGAGGGTTGTGCGCGCGGGCGGCCTTTCAGGATTCGTCGGCCGCGGTGTCATGGTTGGTCGGCCCAGCTTTTCTACGCCGATACACCATCACGCCGCACACCGCGAGGAGGAGGGCGATGACCGCGGCCACACCGAGCGCCGTCTGCTCGGCGAACAGCCTTGCCAGCAGTTTCAGTGCGCCGATCCCGGCCGTCGCGTAGACCAGCGCCCATCCCGCTCCTCCCACGAACAGTGCCGGGAGGTAGCGCGACAGGGGCATGCGCATACTCCCCGCGAGGAAGTTTGCAGCGGTCTGGAAACCGACAGTCAGGAAGGAGATGGCCACCACGGGTGCACCCCACCGCTGGATCGCCCGTTCGGCGCTCCGGAATGTGGCAGGGGAGATCCGCTCCGCGAGCCTGCTGCGCCGGACGCCGGCACCGGCGAGCCACCCGACGGCGAAGGTCCCTCCGGCTCGCAGCAGGACGATGACGTAGAGACCGGCGGCCGTGAGCACGACCTTATCCACGACGCCTCACCCTCGAAGCCGGGCGCCTGCCGTGCACCGCTTCTCCCGTCACCCGGTTTCGCGGTTCTCGCCGTAGCGGGCTCGCAACGGGCACAAGGCTGGTCTCCATACCTCACCTGTATCTGCTGGTCCGTCCCTGCATCCGTGTCGGGGCGGCACCAGTTCCCCAGCACGACGCAGAGTACCGCTGCATCCAGGGCCTTCCGGGCATGGCCCCTTTGTCAGGGCCACCCGACACACCCAGGTTAAGCGAACATACGTGCCCCGGGTACATGATGCTGGGCGCCGGAGAGGGAAGACGTGGCATCTCGCCGAAGCGGAGGGCTGCCTCGCCGGACGGCGTCGCGCAGCTGGGCACCGCAACGGTCACGCCCCTCGTGGTCACCCCGGGCCGCGACCAGGCCAGGACCCGGCTCGCCTCGCCGTCCTTGCCCATATTCTCCTCGGCGGCGATGGAGTCGATCAGTTCGGCGGCTTGGGGTGCGGCGGCCTGCGGGGCACTGCGGGCCCACTGCCCGATCGCCGCGAACGACCGGCCTCCGGTCAGCACCGCCGAGCAGGCGATCAGCAGCACGCTCACAAATGGTGACGCTTCCCGCGCCGATGGCGCGGATCAGCCAGCGTGGCCGGCCGCTGCGGCAGTGCTACGAGCGCACGGTGCTGACGCGAGGGCGACTTGATCAGGCAGACGCCGGCAGGCTGACGGCACATCGAAGCTCCGTTGGGCGAAGGCGACTTGGCAAGGTCACCTGCACAACGGAGTTTCGTTGCGTACGTCGCGCCGCCCACCGGACATCGTCATACCGTCGTGACCTGCATACCTACAAGATCACCTCGGCTGTGAAATCGCCCTGCCCTGGGGTTGGAGAGACGACGCCGACCGTTTCGTACAGCCCGACAGCCTCAGCAGAAATCCCACCATCCGACACCTCCTGCAGCTACGCCATGACGACCGGTCCGGCAGATGCGAACCGGTCGTCATGGGTCAGCCGGTCGTCTTGATGGGTGCGCTGCTGCGTCCGTAGCGTTGACCGGTGAGCTCGACGTCGAGCGTCTCCTGAGCCACGCGCATGGCTTTCGCGTATACGGGGTCCTGCAGCCGCTTCCACATTTCGTCCTCGGAAACGTCCTCGACGCGGCTGACCACCCACCAGATGTTGCCGAGCGGGTCCTTGATGCGCCCTCCGCGCCGACCGAAAGCGTCATCTACGACAGGAGTGACGACATGGCCGCCGGCTGCGACAGCTTGTGAGAACGCCTCGTCCGCGTCGGCGACGAACACACGCAGCAGGCTCGGCATGGTGGGCCAGTCCGCGTGTCGGTCGAAGGCCAACACGACGGTGTCGCCGACTCGGATCTCACCGTGACCGATCAAGCCGTCCTCGGTCGACACCCGCGCGAGCTCCTCACCGCCGAACGCCTGGGTGACGAAGTCGAGGAACGCCCCCGTGTCGTCGGTCACGACCCAGGGCGCAACGGTGGTGTAGCCCTCCGGCGCGGCGTTGATCTGCTCGGGCATCGCGGTCCTTTCGCTGATGTTGCTTGTCAACGGCGACCTTAGGCACGCAGTAGGTCTGTTGTTGTCCTAGATGGTGGCGAACTTGGGTCGTAATCGTCCTTCCTGACTCACGACTGCTCTGGCTCGCACTGCTCTCGAATTCTCACCGCCTAGCAGCAGCTGCTGTCGAATCGGTGACGCTTTCGTCGAATCGAGGCGTTTACGCGCCGAACCCAGTCGTTGCGTCTCCATCTCAGCGAATCCAGCCCTGCGTGAGATCGCGGACACTTCCCCGATCGAGATGACGCGAGAACCAGGCACTCGGTGAACTGACGGCATGACGCCACTGCCGCACCGAGTCCTCCGAGCTCTCGACCGGTTCAATACCGCCCACCCCTGGGACCACAACGCCCACTACCACCGGTGGATCCTGCGGCAACTTCCCCAACGCTTCGACAGTGCCCTGGACATCGGCTCCGGCAGCGGCGACTTGGCCCGGCTCTTGGTCACACGCGCCAACGAAGTCCAGGGAATCGACTCCGACCCGGTGATCGTCTCCCGGGCGCAGAGGCTGACTCCTCCGGCAACCCCAGTGACCTTCTCGGTCGCAGATGCGCTGACCGGGGTCCCTGCCGGTTCCTACGACGTCATCACCTGCGTCGCCACCATCCACCATCTGCCCTTCACCGAAGCGCTCACCGTTTTCCGCCGGCACCTGGCCCCCGGAGGAACCCTGGTGGTCGTCGGCCTTTCCCGGGCGCAGACTGCTGGCGACTATCTGCTCGGCGCCGCCGCCAGCCCGCTGAATGCCGCCACGGGCTGGCTCAAGAACATGGGCCGCAGGGCACCTCGGCCGGTCTCGATGACCGCGCTGACCCAACCAGCGGACATGAGCTTTTCCGACATCGTCAGTGAGGCCCATGACGCCCTGCCCGACGCGCGGCTGCGCCGTCGACTGTTCTGGCGCTACACGCTCGTATGGCATCGCCATTGAGCGGACCCCAAGATCGCCGTGTCTGCTGAACAGAGCGAGCCCCCGGGGCGGCGGCGGCCCAAGCGGTCTTGCCTGTGCAGGTCGAGGACTCGCACCGGCAGGTCATCGACGGTGAGACCGTCTCGGCCGAAGGTGCGAGCGCGGAGGTGCTCGGCCGGTATCTGCGCACCCGGAGGATCAGGCGAATGGCCGAGGAGCCTGACGCCCCCTCTTCTTCGGCCGTCTCGACTTCGAGGACGCGCCGAGCGCGGGCGGCATCGCCACCATCCAGCCGGAACAGGACGACCTGGTACGCAGCGAACTGACCGGATCGGTTTGCGTCCAGGGCGCGCCCGGCAACGGGAAGACGGCGGTCGGCCTGCATCGTGCCGTACCTGCTCTACACCTTTCCCGAGCGGCTCCAGCGCAGCGGTCTGCTGATCATCGGCCCCGACCGGACGTTCCTGCGCTGTATCGCGGAGGACCTGCCCTCGCTGGGCGAGATCGACATCGTCCAGCTCACCGTCGAGGACGTCGTGGCCCATCACCCCGTCCAGGCCGTCGACGACGAACAGGCGGCCACACTCCAGCACAGCGCCCGCATGGCGACCGTCCTCGAGCGCGCCCTGTACGCACAGGTGCAGGTGCCGTCGGAATCGATTGCGGTGACCGAGGGCTCCTCTCGCCGGCGCATCGACACGGATGAGCTGTCCCACGTCATCACGGACGTCCGCACCCAGGCGGTGCCGTACTCGACCGGCCGCGAGCAGGTACGGACGCGGGTGATCGCCCTGGTCCAGCGGCAGGCGGAGCGGCGGGCCGGTCCCAAGAGCGAGGCCTGGTCCCGGAAAATCGGCCGGTCCAAGCCGGTCACCGCCTTCGTCGACGCCGCATGGCCCACCGTCACTCCCGAGGAAGTAGTGGCCACGCTGCTGAGCGATACCTCGGTGCTGGCCGCCGCGGCAGACGGCGTTTCCCACGCCGAAGAGCAGGCGGCGATTGCCTGGGACAAGCCGCCGAGGTCGCACAAGAGCGCCAAGTGGTTGGCCCAGGACCTCTCCCCCATGCAGTGCCGGGCCATCGCGCGCCGCAGCACCTTCGGATCGATCACTGTGCTGGGCGACCTCGCGCAGGCCACCGCACCCTGGGCGGCCCACACCTGGCCCGAGCGGCTGGCGCACCTGGGCAAGCCGCAGGCCACACTCGTCCCGCTCACCACCGGCTTCCGCGTCCCGGCCGCCGTCATGACCCTGGCCAACCAGTTGGTGGCCGCCCTCAACATCGCTGTCCCGCCGGCCCGATCCCTGAGGCACGACGGCGAGCTGACCGTCCTGCCCGCGCCCCTGGTCAAGGGCCTGGAATACGACCACGTCATCGTGGTGGAGCCGGCCGCCATCGTCGCGGCGGAACCCCGCGGACTGCACCGGCTGTCGGCAGCCCCGGCCGAGGGGGCTCAACTCGCCCACTGATGCGGCGGCATGGCGGCATGGGCGAGGCGACGACCGGGGCCCGCTAAGCCGGCACAGGCCGGTTCGCTGTGTTCAGCCACGAACCCTTGTGCTCGTTTCTGTTCTGCACAACACTCTCGATGCACAGAAGCGCTCACTACTGAACATCTTTGAGTCGTGGTCACAACCGGTCGAGTCGAGGAGAGCAGGCATGACGCAGTTCAGCCGACGTGGATTCCTGAGCGCAGCCGTGGTGGGGGCCGCATCCATGGGCATCACCGTGCGCAGCAGCCGTACCACCCTCGCCCAGGCCGAAACCCCGAGGGGACTGACCATCCGCGGCGACGAATTCCTGCTGGACGGCGAGCCGTTCCGGATCCTCGCGGGTGCCTTCCACTACTTCAGGACGCATCCCAAGGACTGGCGCGACCGGTTGATGCGGATGCGGGCCATGGGCCTGAACACGGTGGAGACCTATGTCGCCTGGAACTTCCACCAACCGCACGAGAGAAAGGCCGACTTTGCCGGATGGCGCGATGTCGTCGCCTTCGTACGGACCGCGGACGAGGTCGGGCTGAAGGTGATCGTGCGACCGGGACCGTACATCTGCGCGGAATGGGACTTCGGCGGCCTGCCCGCCTGGCTCCTCAAGGACAAGGACGCGCCGCTGCGCCGTTCCGACCCCGCCTACGAGCGGGCGGTTGACGCCTGGTTCGCCGAACTGCTGCCCCGGTTCGTCGATCTGCAGGCCACGCGCGGCGGGCCCATCATCGCCATGCAGGTCGAGAACGAGTACGGCAGCTACGACGACGACCACGCGCACCTGGAACATCTGCGGGACACCATGCGGGCGCAGGGCATGGACAGTCTGCTGTTCTGCTCCAACGGTGCCACCCAGGAAGCCCTGAAGGCCGGCAGCCTTCCCGATCTCCTGTCCACCGTCAACTTCGCCGGGGATCCCACCGGACCCTTCGCCGAGCTGCGTGCATTCCAGCCGGACAAGCCCTTGTTCTGCACGGAGTTCTGGGACGGCTGGTTCGACCACTGGGGAGAGCGGCACCACACCACCGACCCGACGCAGACCGCCGCCGACGTGGAGAAGATCCTCGAAGCGGGAGCGTCGATCAACTTCTATATGGCGGTGGGCGGAACGAACTTCGGCTGGTCCGCGGGTGCCAATCTGAGCGGCAGCACCTATCAGCCCACCGTCACCAGCTACGACTACGACTCCCCGATCAGCGAATCCGGCGAACTCACCGAGAAATTCCACACGGTGCGCGATGTGCTCGCCAAATACACCGAACTACCGGACACGCCCCTGCCGTCCACACCACGCCGGATGCCGGCCCAGAAGGCCGCCGTCCGCGAGTCGGTGCCGCTGATGGAGGCCCTCGACGTACTGAGCGGCACTCCGGTACGGCGTACCGCCCCCGTCCACATGGAGGCCCTCGGGCAGCCGCACGGACTGATCCACTACCGCACTCGGGTGCGCGGGCCGGAGGGCACCAAGGGCCTGCGGATCACCGGGCTCGGCGACCGTGCGCTGGTGTTCGGCGACGGCAAGCGGATCGGCACCTTCGACCGCAACCAGCCGGACCACTCCGTCGACTTCACCGTGGCCGGTACGTCCAGCACCCTCGACCTCCTGGTGGACCCCACCGGACGGGTCAATTTCGGCCAGGGCCTCAACGACCCCAAGGGAATCAGCGGCAAGGTGCTCCTCGACGACGAAGAACTGCGCGACTGGGAGATCCGCCAACTGCCGCTGGACAACCTCTCGGCTCTGAAATTCGGCACCGGAGACATCCCGACCGGCCCCGCCTTCCACCGGGCCCGGGTCCATGTCGACACCCCCGCGGACGGCTTCCTCGCCTTTCCGGGCTGGGACAAGGGCATGGTCTGGCTCAACGGATTCGCGCTCGGCCGGTACTGGTCCCTCGGGCCGCAGGTCACCCTGTACGCGCCGAGCCATCTGTGGCGGAAGGGACAGAACGAGCTCGTCGTGCTGGAGATGGAGCGGACCGGGGACCGGATAGAAGTACGGTCTGTGCCCGACATCGGCTAAGTCGGCCAAGTCGGTTCAGAACGCCATCAAGTTGCCGGCCCAGCCCCCAACGCCCCCGCCGTTGGCGGCCCTGCAGCTGCCCATTCCGCCGCCTACGCGTAGCCAATCTGAGCGTCCGAACTGAATGGTTCAGGGCGACCACCGACGCTGGAAAGAAATGCTTGACGGAGAAACGGTGGTACGGGTGGTTTCCCTGACAGTGAGTATCACGGCGTCTGGGCAGGTGGGAGTTGCCAATTCCCTGAGTGGCCAGGTGGGAGTGCCAGGTCGCGCCGGACTGCCGCGTAGTACCTCTCGCGCGCGGCGCGCTGCTTCTCGAGCATGGATGACCAGGTCTCCGGGTTCTGAATCTGGTCGCGCAAAAACTGCTCCATGGTGAGGACCGTGACGACCCATTCGCGGGCTGTGGCCACCACATCTGGGGTGCCGAGCATCAACAGCGCCTCTCCAGCTGGATCCCGGGCATCGGTGGCTTCGGCCAGGTGCGGCGCCGCTTCTTCGGGAGACAGGGGGTGCGGATGAGGGTCGTTGCCGAGGTGGGACGCGAGGCGGTACGTCAGGGTGACGGTCTTCTTCAACGCTCTGGCGAAGTCCGTATAAGCCGTCAGTCGCCGCTCGTCCCAGCGGGCCGCCTGTTCGCGGCGGAAGCGGGCCTGGTCGCCGCGTGTGGTCGCCACGTACGATCCGAGGGCACCGACGATCACGCCGATCAGCGCGGGAAGTTGTTGTATGAATGCGGACACGGCCGCACGGTATCTCGCGCAACGAGAACGACAGACTGGGCGCCATGCACTCAGGACTCGCCGCACTGCGCTCAGACGAACCCGACCTGCCCAACATCAACGAGAAGATAGGCCACTTCACCACCCTGGCCCGCGAGGTCCACCGCGCCGCCGAAGTGGTCATCCTCGAAGGGCCGGCCTCCCTCGCGGAAGTCGCCGAACGAGTCACCCACGCCTCTGAACGAGAGCGCATCCTCTACCAAGCAGTCAAGGACTTTCGCCTCGCGGTCAGCACCATCGGCAAGACCAACTGCCCCAGAGACCCTCGACCGGGGCCCCCTTGGCCGCTGGGAGAGGGCGTTGTTCGGCCTGAGACGTTAAACGTCAGGCCTGTCCGATGCTCGATGGCCGCAGACTCGCCCGCGAATCCACTGCAAACTGGCGGGACACCTGATCGTCCGGCCATCACGTCAGACCTGGTAGGGCCAGAGACTGACATTGTTCCGTCCCACTCGGACCTCCACCCACGACCCATCAGCGCCATCCGGCGGCGCTGGGCCGGCGAGATCGAACAGGATCAACGCACCGCCCACTTCCAAGACGGCCGCACCGTCCTCGGTGAGGCTCAGCCGCCCCCGAAAGACGATGTGGTCGCCGTCCTCCCGCAGTTCGGCCGCGGCAGAAGCAGTCGGCCAGGTGTTCCGTGCCCAGGCGATGTCCTCATTGACGGTCCACTCGACATAGTGCTCACGGTCCACCGCCTCACGGTCACCCTGCCAGAGCACCACAGCAGTGCCCACCGCCGAGTGCACTCGGACCGCCATGGTTCCCGATGAGTCCTGCTGCACTGTCTCAACTTGCACCAACACCCCACCATCGTCCTCGACCTCGCCTCGCAACCAAACACCGCTGCTGGGACAAAACGCCTCTTTCGCTTGAGATTTATCCTTCGGCGGGGCCTGCAAGACGTGGCATCCTTCGGTAGTGCTACTTACTGATCGTGCAGGCAGCATCGGCCTGCGGCCGCTCCGTTACCAGTTCCCTGTGGCCAATGGTGACCACTGGGACGACAACTGGCTTGCCATAGGGGCTGAAGTCGCTACTCCAGAGGGCAGCTGGTCCTTCACCGATCCCTGTCTGCTGCTTGAGGAAGCGCGTGAGGTGTCGGCATGGCTGCGTGCCGTCGCTGCCGGGAAGGTGCCGGACGCCAAGCCTGACCCGGAGGGGCATCTCGTCCCTGACCTATCGTTCCTCGAACCGGTCCTCGGCTTCAGCCAGGTCCGGTGGCACGACGGCACGGGAGTGCTGCGGGTCCACCTCTCGCTCGAGGCCGCGCCTCCGTGGCGCCAGCACGACGAGGATCTGGACCTATTCCAGTACGTGATCGAGGTCGAGTCAGACCGCACCGAGCTGATTCGGGCAGCGGACGAATGGGACCGGTGCCTCGCGCAGCTTCCGCTGCGCTGAGGCTGCAGTTCATCCTGTGCGCCGCGGCTTGGTTCCCGTCTTGTGGTGGGCCGGGCGGCTGTGTCCCTCACCGGTCGCAAGGACTCGGCCCACGTCGTGGCGCGCGGCCGAGTGGCGGTTCTTCGCATCAGGTGGCCGGCCGGGCCAGGGTCGAGATGGTTTCGGTGCACCAGACGGAGAGCCGGTCTTCGTGCAAGGGTGCGGTCGGCCTGCTCGGTGCCCCAGTGGTGGGGTCGCCGAAGACGAACTCGCCGCCGTGCTGGGGCGGTCAGCCGCACCTCGGGTCGTAGACACGCGGCGTCGGCCACCGCATCACTCGGTCGGAACGGAGCCTGTCGAGGATCTGCACCGGCAGGTCTCCCAGCAGGTGTGCGATGCGAGGTGCGTCGTAGCCGGCGTCCAGCGCCACCAGGATCTCCGGATCCCCCTCCCGCCACTGGCCAGCGGAACGAGCCGCTCGATGACTTCGCGGACCTGGTCCGTGGTCAACGCTACGATGTCCGCCCCCGGCTCCAGTCGGACCGCATCCAGCACCACCCCCGTCCAGGACGTGCGGCCGGTCTCTCGGTTCGGTTCCGTCGCTTGCGCGGAGACGTGATCTCATTCCCCTCGGGGACCAGAAGCCTCCCGTATCCCTCTCGAAGTGCTGTCCCTGGAGTTGTTGCGACGCGCGCCGAGGTCACAACCGGCAGACCGGGTTGCAGAATCAGGCCGGCGCGCTGCGGTAGCGCTTCGGAAGCGGCTGAGCGAGCGGGTCCTGCGAGAGATCCAGCGCGCCGGTACGCCGCGGTCACCGTCCCGGGCGAGGAAGCGGCTTTGGGGTGCGGGACCGGTTTGCGGCTGTGCACCCGGGCGACGGCCCAGGCGGTGTGGTGGGCGGCGGCGATGACGTGCGCCAACAGGTGAGCGTGCAGGTCCCAGCCGCCGTGGGACGGGTCGCCGCCGAGCTGGGCGGCGAGAGCGGAACCGGCGGGGTGTGCTCGACCAGATCCAGGACACGGCGCGGTGCCAGGCGCTCCGCGCCACAGGTCGGCCAGGTCCAGGCCGTAGTGGTGTGGCAGGTCGGCGCGGAGTGCGGTGCCGTGTCCTTGGTGGATCAGTTGGCCGAGCTGGGGGCTTCCGGGACCTGGGTCCCGTTCTGCCAACGCTCGATCAGGTTCATCAAGGGCCGCAGATCACATCCGGCGAGTTCCGGCTCAAGGGCGGCGCGGGTGTCGGCCACCGTGAGCAGGACCCGACGCATGACGCCGATGGCGGCGGTGAAGCGGCTACTCGCGCCCGCGGTGTTGATCTCTTCGAGGAGCTGCTCGACGGCGGTGTAGTCCGCTTCCTCGGCGAGCATCAGCATCGACCGCAGGCCGACTACGGCGCCGGAGTCCAACAGGAGGGGCAGCGCCTCGTAGGTGGTCTGGGCCTCGGCGCGTAGGGCGGCAATCGACAGGGGTTCGGCCACGACGGCTGTATCTCCTTAGGCGTTGTCAGGTGGATTTGTGTGCCGCACGTCGCGGATTTGACCGGTTCGAGTAATTTCCGGTCGCTGATCCCCTGGGTTCGGCATTCTTGGCCTGCGGACAGCCAGCGGCCTGCGACGTTTGCGGCTGGCCGCAATCGAGCCGATCTCGACCCCACCGGGAATGAGGAGGAGCTATGGAGTGGAAGTCCGAGGAGTTCGGGGCGTCCCATGAAGGCAGGGCAGGTGCGGTTCTGCCTGACGGCAGCGAACCCAAGCCGATGTACTTTGACGCCGGAAGCGGAGGCGGCGGGCAGACGACCAGTGACTGGTGGGTCTACGACGGCACACTGGGCGCTCCGCAGGCGGCCGGACTGAGGGCTTCGTGCTCCTGCGGCTGGCGCGGCTCATCCCGCTACCCGATCGACTGGTCGGAAGTGCCGGAAAACCGCCCGTACGAGTACGACACTTCGGGCACCTACGACGACTGGGAACAGCACATCGCAGTGGTCGAGGCACAGGCCGTGCCGCTGCCCGATGAACTGGCGGACTTGTTGCAGCGGGTTGATGACCAATTGAGTGCCCTGGTAGATCAGGCACCGGTTGCCGCGCTGAGGGCTGTGGCAGCCCTGGAGCGCACCACCGGGCGTATCAGCCGTGCCGCCGCCTATCACGCACAGGCCGACGAAGTGCCATGGGACTCGATCGGGAAGTCCCTGGGGCTGACCGAGAAGGACGCCCGCTCACGTCTCACCAGCTATGCCTTCCGGCGCTGACCCAGCCAAAGCCCCCATGGGGAGCGCCATGGACCCACCGGGCGGGGCGCTGCGATCACGAGCCGGGGCCGGACCCTAGCTAGGACGGCGGCCCATTCACCGAGGGCGCCGCCGATGGCGGAGGAGCCCAGGAAAGTGCCGGTGATGCGGAAGGAGCCGTCGGGCTGGATGGCCTCGTCGCCGGCGCCGAAGTACAGCTTGTAGGTGTCGGCGCTGGCCTGTACGGATTGGAACGTCATCGCGTACGTGACCTCTGGGGAGGTCTGGCGGCTTGGCGTTCTGCCGGCTTCCGGTCGTTTCCGGGGGCGTCGCCGTCACGGGCGAACTCCGGCATCTCATCGCGGCTGGTGTGGCCGAGGTTGCTCCAGCCGGGGCCGGGGTTCAGGGGGGCGGTGATGTTGACCGGCTTGGGGGTGTCGGGGTCGGCAAGAAATATGAAGCCGGTGCCCGGGATGATGGCGGCTTCGTCGATGAGGGGCATAGCGGGCCAGCCTCCAAAGACGCGCGGGTTGTCAGCGCACGGGTAGTGGGCGGGCGAGGCGCGCAGTCGGCCGGTGCGGACGTGGCGGTCGGCAACGGCCTGCACGCGGGCGGCTCGGGCTTCGAGTTCGGCGTGCACCGCGGCGCGGACGGCGGGAAGGTGGGCGAAAGCCGGCGACGGCCAGGACTCGCCCCGCGGCGCGCACATCCGAGTTGTTGGCGTCCGCTGCCGCGGAATCCATAGTTGACCGGCGCCCGGTGTGCGGGCCGGTTCTGTCCCGTCTCGGGGCCGTGGACAGCGCAGTCGCCCTCGCTGGTTCGCATCAGCGGCCGGCTCCGGCGTTCTTCGGCATTACCCTGCTCGACGGTCTCCGGGATCGCGTAGCGCAGACAGTCGCATCCCGGTCTCGGTGACGAAGACAAGACGTTCTCCTGGCGTCGATCTCCAGCCGCTGATCGACCGTCAAGGACCATGGAGGACTGTGGAGGACCGTGGAGGACCAGGACGGCCCCACGTGCTGTCCGATGCGGGGTCGATGACCGGCATTTGCGGGTGAAGCGCAGCCGGGGGCCTGCCGGGCGGATCGCCCCGGGGAGAGATCACTGTGTGGGGTCGGCCACCGGGTACGGGACGAAGGTGCTGCTGTTCTCGTCGATCGCGAGCGGGCGGCCGAGGGGTGGCACGGCGCGCTGGGGGCAGTCGAGGCGTTCGCAGATGCGGCAGCCCATGCCGATCGGGGTCGCGGCAGAGGCGTTGTCCAGATCGAGGCCGTCGGAGTAGACCAGGCGGGAGGCATGGCGGACTTCGCAGCCGAGGCCGATGGCGAAGGTCTTGCCGGGTTCGCCCCAGCCGCCGCGGTGCCGGGTGACCGCGCGGGCGGTCCACAGGTAGCGCTGCCCGTCGGGCATGGAGGCGATCTGGACGTGGATGCGGCCCGGCGCGGCGAAGGCTTCGTAGACGTTCCACAGCGGGCAGGTGCCGCCGGCGCGAGAGAAGTGGAAGCCGGTGGCGGACTGGCGTTTGGACATGTTGCCGGCGCGGTCGACGCGGATGAAGGAGAAGGGCACCCCGCGCAGGCGGGGGCGCTGGAGGGTGCTGAGGCGATGGCAGACGGTTTCGTAGCCGAGTCCGAAGTGGTCGGTGAGGCGCTCGATGTCGTACCGGACGTTCTCGGCGGCCGTGTGGAAGGCGCGGTACGGCAGGATCAGCGCGGCCGCGTAGTAGTTGGCGATGCCGATGCGCGTCAGTGCGTGCGTGGCCGATCCGGTCGGGAAGTCCTCCGCGGCCAGCCGGTCCAGTTCGTCGCCGTATTCGAGCAGGGCGAGTTGGGTGGCCATGCGGAATGCCTGCTGGCCCGGCCGGAGCCGGCTGGAGAGGTGCAGGGTGCGCAAGGGCTCGTCGTAGTGGTGGAGGCGTTCGGCGGCCTCGGTCGTCACACGGACACCGTGCGTCTCGGTGAGCCGGTCCGAAAGCACCCGGACGACATCCCCCGGCCGGATGCCGATGCGGCGAGCCAGGTCCTCGGCGGCGAGGTCGGCGTCGTGCAGGTAGTTCTGGCGGCGGTAGAAGAACTCCCGGATCTCCTCGTGCGGCGAACGGGGAGCGATGGGCTCGCCGTCCCGGTCGTCGGCCGCTCCCGCGATCCGTTCGGCGAGGAGTTGACTGCGCCGGCCCAGATCCAGCAGCACTTTCGCGACGGCCGGCATCCGGGAGGCGAGTTCCGCCAGATCCGACGGTGAGACCCGGGCGTCGGCGACCTCACCGGCCAGCGCCTCGCGCAGGTCGGCGACGAGTCGGGTGGTGTCGCGTTCCGAGAAGAAGCCGGGGTCGACGCCGAAGGCTTCGGTGAGCCTGAGCAGTACGGGCACGGTGAGCGGTCGGGAGTCGTGCTCCATCTGGTTCAGGTAGCTGGGCGAGATGCCCAGCACCCGGGCCAGCTCGGCCTGGCTCATCCGCCGTTCCTCGCGCAGGCGCCTCAGCCGCGCTCCCGCATACGTCTTGCTCACCGCACTCCTGTCCCGTCGGGTCGCCTGTCGGTCCGGCCGTGGGAGCGGCCATCGACGCGGGCTCCAGCGTACGCGGCACTCCTCGTTCACGGCCCTTCGCAACCTTGGCAATTACGAGGGAAAAGATTCGCAGAACTTGGCATGCGTCCATGATTGATGGCACCCAGTGCCAGTGCCAGAGTTCCAGTGCGGCCCGCCGAATCCTGGCGGCCGAGGCAGATAACCGGGCGCGATTGATGCCCTGACGTCGGAGATCCCGGCATCTTCTGCCCGGCAGCCAGGCTGCATTGCTCAGCGTCACCCTCGACGGGACGGCGGGCCGCACCCAGACAAGACACACAGTGCCACTCTTCCTCACCACCGTTGCACGGCTGAGGAGACATTGGCAGACCACACGACTCATGGAGACAGTGAAGGTCATGGCAGAGGCGAAGACGACAGCGGCCGAGCAGCTCGAGCAGCGGTGGGCCACCGACCCCCGCTGGAAGGGGATCGAGCGCACCTACAGCGCCGAGGACGTGGTCCGGCTGTCGGGCAGTGTCCGTGAAGAGCACACGCTGGCCCGTCGCGGCGCCGAGCGGCTGTGGCGGCAGCTGCACGAGCGCGACTACCTCCACGCGCTGGGCGCGCTGACCGGCGGCCAGGCCGTGCAGCAGGTGAAGGCCGGCCTGGAGGCCATCTACCTGTCCGGCTGGCAGGTCGCCGCCGACGCCAACCAGGCCGGGCACACCTACCCCGATCAGAGCCTCTACCCCGCCAACTCCGTTCCGCAGGTGGTGCGCCGGATCAACAACGCGCTGCTGCGCGCGGACCAGATTGCCACGTCGGAGGGGGACACCTCCGTCGACTGGCTCGCGCCGATCGTCGCCGACGCCGAGGCCGGCTTCGGCGGCCCGCTCAACGCCTTCGAACTGACCAAGGCGATGATCGCGGCCGGCGCCGCCGGGATCCACTACGAGGACCAGCTCGCCTCGGAGAAGAAGTGCGGCCACCTCGGCGGCAAGGTCCTCGTCCCCACCGGGCAGCACATCCGCACCCTCAACGCCGCCCGCCTCGCCGCCGACATCGCCGACGTGCCCACCCTCGTCGTCGCCCGCACCGACGCCCTCGCGGCCAACCTGCTGACCAGCGACATCGACGAGCGCGACGCCGAGTTCGTCACGGGCGAGCGCACCGCCGAGGGCTTCTACCGCGTCCAGAACGGCATGGCTCCGGTCATCGCCCGCGGTCTGGCCTACGCCCCGTACGCCGACCTGATCTGGGTGGAGACCGGTACGCCGGACCTGGCGCAGGCCCGCGAGTTCGCCGAGGCGATCCACGCCGAGCACCCGGACCAGATGCTGGCCTACAACTGCTCGCCGTCCTTCAACTGGAAGGCCGCACTGGACGACGACCAGATCGCGAAGTTCCAGCGGGAACTGGGCGCGATGGGCTACCGCTTCCAGTTCATCACCCTGGCCGGATTCCACTCCCTCAACCACGGCATGTTCGACCTCGCGCGCGGCTACGCCGAGTCCGGCATGACGGCGTACGTCGACCTCCAGGAGAAGGAGTTCGCCGCTCAGGCGCAGGGCTTCACCGCCGTCAAGCACCAGCGTGAGGTCGGCACCGGCTACTTCGACCAGGTCTCCACCGCCCTCAACCCGGCCTCCTCCACGACCGCGCTCGCGGGCTCCACCGAGGAGGAGCAGTTCCACTAGGCCGCGCTTCGGCGCCCGTGTATCCCGTCGGCCCGTGATCAAGCGGGGCCGGACGACCGTCTCCGTCCGGCCCCGCTCCTCCCCTCGTCAGGAGACCCGCATGTCCACCAGCGTACTGACGCACCGCGTCCAGGTCCTCGCGGCACCAGGGCACCGTCATGAGGAGATCCTCACGCCGGAGGCCCTGGACTTCCTCGGCCACCTTGCCGCCGCCTTCGGAGAGCGCCGCCAAGAGCTCCTCAAGGAGCGCACGCGGCAGGCATCGCGGCTCGCCTCCGGATACCCGCTCGACTTCTCCGTCTCCACGACCGCCGTCCGCGCGGACCCGTCCTGGCACGTCGCCCCGCCGGCGCCCGGTCTGAGCGACCGCCGCGTGGAGATCACCGGGCCTCCGGAGCGCCGTATGGCCGTCAACGCCCTCAACTCGGGGGCAGCGGTCTGGATGGCGGACTTCGAGGACGCCACCTCTCCCACCTGGGACAACATCGTCGAAGGCCAGCTCACCCTGCTCGACGCCATCGAGCGCCGCATCGACTTCACCACACCCGAGGGCAGGGAATACCGCCTCGGCGACCAGGCTGCCACCCTCGTCGTCCGCCCCCGCGGCTGGCATCTTCTCGAAGAACACCTGGAGTGGGACGGCCGGCCCGTGCCCGCCGCGCTCGTCGATTTCGGCCTGTACTTCTTCCACTGCGCGCAGCGCCAGATCGACGCCGGGAAGGGCCCGTACTTCTACCTGCCCAAGCTGGAGAACCGGTACGAGGCCCGACTGTGGAACGACGTCTTCGTCCTCGCCCAGGAACTCCTCGGCATCCCCCGCGGCACCGTCCGCGCCACCGTCCTCATCGAGACGATCACCGCGGCCTTCGAGATGGAGGAGATCCTCTACGAGCTGCGCGAGCACAGCTCCGGGCTCAACGCGGGCCGGTGGGACTACCTGTTCAGCCTTATCAAGACGTTCGGACACCGCACCGACTTCCTGCTGCCGGACCGGGCACAGGTCACCATGGCCGCTCCCTTCATGCGGGCGTACACCGAGCTGCTCGTGCGCACCTGCCACAAGCGGGGTGCCCACGCCATCGGGGGGATGGCCGCCCAGGTGCCCAGCAGGGACGTCGAGGCCAACGAGGCCGCTCTGGCCAAGGTCCGGCTGGACAAGGAGCGCGAGGCGGAGGACGGTTTCGACGGCTCCTGGGTAGCCCACCCCGGCCTCGTCCGCGTCTGCCGCGCGGTCTTCGACGACGTTCTCGCCGACCGGCCGCATCAGATCGAGCGCACCCGTGAGGATGTGGAGGTGACCGCGGCGGACCTGCTGTCCGTGCGCCGTATCAGCGGCCCGCCCACGCGGGAGGGCGTGCGTATCAACATCGCGGTCGTGCTGCGCTACTTCGATGCCTGGCTGCGGGGCAGCGGGGCCGTCGCCCTGTACGGGCTGATGGAGGACGCGGCGACCGCCGAGATCGCCCGGGTGCAGATCTGGCAGTGGCTGCGGCATCGGGTCATCGACCGGGAGACGGTCCAGCAGGTGCTCGACGACGAGACCGCCGCCCTGGGGGCCGAATATCCCTGGGCCCGGGTCGAGGAGGTTCGCTCTCTCTTCGAGCGGACGGCCATGGCACGGGAGTTGCCGCCCTTCTTCACCCCGGATGCCTACTCCCGGCACCTCGTCCGACGCGCGGAGGCACGCTCATGAGCCGGCACATCCGACGGGTCGGCGTGGTGGGCGGCGGCCAGATGGGGGCCGGCATCGCCGAGGTGTGCGCCCGCGCCGGGCTCGACACCGTCGTCTGTGAGGCGAACGCGATAGCCGCCCGGGCAGCCCGGGAGCGGGTGGCCGTCTCCCTGGAACGCACCGTCCAGCGGGGAAAGCTGGACCGGATCTCGGCGGAGGACGCGCTGACCCGGATGGTCTTCACCGGCAGCCTCGACGATCTCGCCGACCGGCAGCTCGTCGTCGAGGCCGTCGTCGAGAACACCGAAGCGAAGACGGAGGTCTTCACTGCCCTGGACAAGATCGTCGAAGATCCGGAGGCGATCCTGGCCACCAACACCTCCGCCATCCCGGTCATGCGTCTGGGCATGGCCACCCGGCGCGCCGACCACGTCCTCGGGCTGCACTTCTTCAATCCGGTCCCGGTGCTGCCGCTCGTGGAGGTCGTCACGTCCCTGCACACCGCACCGCGCGTCACCGCGACGGCCGAGGAGTTCGTCACCGCGGCACTGGGCAAGACCGTGGTCCGTTCCCAGGATCGCGCCGGCTTCGTCGTCAACGCCCTGCTCATCCCCTACCTCCTGTCGGCGATCCGGATGGCCGAATCCGGCTTCGCCTCCGCGGCCGACGTGGACGCCGGGATGGAGCTGGGCTGCGCGCACCCGATGGGCCCGCTCAAACTGGCCGACCTGATCGGGCTCGACACCGTCGCCTCCATCGCCGCCTCGCTGTACGAGGAGTACAAGGAGCCTCTGTACGCCGCTCCCCCGCTGCTCGCGCGGATGGTGGACGCCGGGCGGCTGGGGCGGAAGTCCGGGTCGGGCTTCTACTCGTACTAGCGCGTGCGGCGGGGCCGCCAAGTGGCGCTACTCCAGGGGGAGTTGCCCTGGAGCAGCGTCGGCGGCGGCGCTGCGGCCGGGTGGCTCTCCGTACCCCCGCGGGACCCTCATCCGCGCAGTCTCGGACGACCAGCGTGGTCTGCACGGAGGCACGATCCGGTGAGCGTGATCGACTTCTAGGAGCCTGCCCTGACCTGGCGCTTTGCGTCTTTCAGAGCTGTCAGGGCCTTGCCTGCTCACTCAGCGAAAAGTCCCTGGAAAATCCCTGGTTCGGAGCGGCCCAGCCAGGGTTTCGAACTCGGGGTCCTGCTGGCCAAGGCCGAGCCGGAGATCACCGCCGCGACACGGCTGGGGAACGACCAGGACGAAGGCGAAGTGCTGCTCGGATGGATCGAGCAGGTGGGGCCCGACTCCGCCCTGTCGACCAACGTGCTGGTCAATCGGCTGCAGCGCACGGGGGTGCAGCTCATGGGACTCGATGAGGAGGAGACGCTCCCGGGACGTATGGCATCGGCTATGGCCATGGCCGTCGCAGCGGACACGCTCGGCGCTCATCTCCACTTCCAGGACGGTGACGTGGATGGGGTCCGGAAGGGCCTAGGCCGGGCGGAGACAGCCCTCATCGAGATCCAGCGGAACATCCACGACCTCCGTGTCGCCATCGGCGACGCAGAGGAGGAACCGGACGAGTAGCTAAGATCCCCGACAGCGTCGGCCCCGTCCCGGCCGCACAGGCCGAGCCTGCGCCGAGCTCGGATCGGTGACGGATCTGTGTCATGCCGGTCGCTCCAGTCGCTGCGGGGTGCTGCTGACCCGGCCCGGCGCCTGCGCAAGCACCCCGAGTGGGGCTACCTCACTCCCCTTGAGACACGTCGGCGACACGAACAAGGCCACGCCCTCGCAGCACAGACATTGAGTGTCCAAGCTCACGGGGGAACTTCAACTGGCCACCCGTGCCTGATCAGGTGAGGAGCCTGCGCACCAGTGCTCTCCACTCCTGGGTGAAGTAGTCCAAGGAGTGCCGGGTCAGGATGGTGCGGGCTCGTCGGCGTTCGACTGCGGGGGCGGCGGCTCGTTCCCGGACCTGGTCGAGCAGGCGGTCGAGCGCGGGGGCGGGTTGGCCGGTCAGGGCGGCCAGGTCGCCGAGTCCGGCCCGGGGGCGCAACAGGCAGGGCATGTCCATCAGCAAAGCCTCGGCAGCGCAGCGGCTCCACCCTTCGTGCATCACAGGCATGAAGACTCCTACGTCGCAGACCCGGAGCAGCCGCAGGAACGCGTCTCGTGGGAGGTTGTGGTGGCTGTCGGCTGTCTCGACGAGTTGTCTGCCGGTGGTCACCAGTCGCAGGTCCGGCGCGCCGGCCAGCAGCCGGGCGACGGTTTCGGTGCCCTTGCGGTATCCGGCCCTTCCGCCGTAGACGGCGAGTTGTTCCGGGCCGAATCCGAATTCGGCCCGGCAGATGTCGCGGTCCAGGGCGCGGGCCTGGTGGATCTCTTCGAGGTCAAAGGAGTTGTAGATGACCGTTGTGCCGGTCACGCCGCGCCCCTGGAGGAACCGGGCCCAGTAGGGGGCCACACAGACGACGGCGGCGCACTGGGGTATCAGTGCGAACAACTGCTGCCACAGGGCTTCCTCGGCCTCCGGGAAGTCCTGTTCGAGCGGTTCGTAGTGGTGGAGGATGAATATGGTCCGGCTCAGCATCTGCGGGGTGAAGTGTACGAGGCTCAGGTCGTCCCAGACGAAGATGCCGGGTGCGTCGCGCAGGGCGGCCAGATCGGATGCGATGCGGGTCACGTGCCGCACCCTGCGTCCCCGTGGTTCCCCGAAGTCGTCCTGGTACTTGTAGTCCGGCAGGAGATTCCACCGCACCAGGTCAGCAGTGGCCTGCTGGACCATCCGCAGATACGCGCGGCCGCCCGTGGGGCCGGTCGGGACGTAAGAGTGCGCGACGGGAGCTGTCATGCGACCAGGACGGTATCGCTAGGTCCCGAACATGCCAAGACCGCAAAGAAGGCGGCCTTCGAGCACAAAGCTTCTCTGAACCTGCGTGTCGGCCCAGCACCTATTCGTGCGTCGCGGGGCGCCGGGTAGGAAGCCCGATTCACCGGTCCACGCATTGATGCGGAGTCGATTTGGGCGATCTTGGATTCGGCTCCGGCCAGGCTGCTACGAAGTCTTTCGAGTTCGCCGAGCCACCCTTCCCTCTCCGCCTCGGCGATGCGGTCGAGAAGGTTGTCACGGATCTCCGCGAGCCGACCCCGCTGAGCGGGCTCGGGGCGCAGGAGGGAGCAGCGGACGCAGGCTTCTCTGAACTTTGGGGCCGTTCCGTCCCAAAGCCTCTGATCTGTAGCTCTCTCAAACCGAATTGGTGATGCCAGAGGGATCACAGCGAGATGTTCCGGAGAGCGAGAACCGCTCCGCCTGCCGCCTCAGTAAGGTGACTTCGCATGACCGACACCGAGATCGAGATCGAGATCACCGCAGACCTGGTCCGCGACCTGCTCCAGGAGCAACATCCAGACCTTGCCGTGCTGGCCATCCGCGAGGTGGCGGGCGGCTGGGGCAACCAAATGTGGCGCCTCGGGGACGAGTTGGCCGTGCGCATGCAGCGCATGGACCCCACCCCGGAGCTCCAGCTCAAGGAGCGGCGGTGGCTCCCCGTGCTGGCCCCGCGCCTGCCGCTCCCGGTGCCGACCCCGGTGCGGTTCGGCGAACCGTCCGAGCGCTTCCCCAAGCACTGGACCGTGATGACGTGGGTTCCCGGCGAGCCGCTGGACCACGGCTCGATCAGCCGCGGCGACCACGCGGCCGACACGCTGGCGGGCTTCCTCCAGGCGCTCCACGTGGAGGCGCCCGCCGAGGCGCCGATCGCTACGGACCGCGGTGCCCATCCCAAGAACTGCACGGACGGCTTCGAGAACTTCCTCCAGGCCGTTGCCCCCGACGACATCGCTGCCGACGTCCGGGCCGTCTGGGACGACGCCGTTGCGGCCCACGCGTGGGAGGGCCCGCCGGTGTGGGTGCACGGCGACCTCCATCCCGCGAACGTCGTCGTCTCGGACGGAACGCTCTCCGGCATCGTCGACTTCGGCGACATGTTCGCCGGCGATCCAGCGTGGGACCTCGCCGCCGCATGGGTGCTGCTCCCCGCGGGCACGGCCTCACGGTTCTTCGACATGTACGCGCATGCAGACGAGGCGGCGATCCGGCGCGCCCGCGGACTGGCCGCTATGAAGAGCCTCTTCCTGATGCTCATGGGGCAGAACGGAGATCGGGGCCTTCCCGGCGGCAAGCCGAACTGGGGACCTGCAGGCCGGGCGGCACTTGATCGTGTTCTGACGGGCGTTTGACGCACGCTTCTTTGAACTTGTTCTCGATCTTGGTTGAGGGCCATGCGGCATCCCACTTTCGTGGGTTCATCGATCACCACGCGTGGTGGGGATGCCAAGGTCCACGGCCGTATGCTGCCCGTGGCCCCGATCGAGCTGGCGGAGCTTCTCCTCAGCGCCAGCCAGGCTGACCTGGAGACCTTCGACCTCGCTGAGCCAGCCTTCCCTCTCGGCTTCGGCGATTCGGGCGATTCGGGCGATCAAGTTGTCGCGGATCTCGACAAGCCGTGCCCGTTGGGCTGGATCAGGCCGGAGGAGCGAGCATCTGACACAAGTGTGCTCATGGATGCAGGGGGATCCGAAGGCGGGACTGTAAAACGTTCGGTGTAACTCCTGATCAAGGAAGATGCACCGATGACCAGTGAGAACGTGACCGAGGCCGAGTCCGTCGACATGCTTGAGCCGCAGCCGTCGAAGGCGGTGGACGACCAGCTCATCGACGAACTGGTGGGCCGGGCTCAGGCCGAAGGATTGCAGCTGACGGGTGAGGGCGGGTTGCCGCAGCAGCTGACCAAGCGGCTGCTGGAGTCCGCTCCCGAGGGCGAGATCACCGACCACCTCGGCTATGACAAGCACAACCCGGTCGGGAAGAACACCGGCAACTCCCGCAACGGCACCCGCGGCAAGACCGTGCTCACCGACGTCGGACCGGTCGAGATATCCGTGCCCCGCGACCGGGACGGCACCTTCAAGCCGAAGATCGTGCGCAAGCGGCAAAGCGCCTGTCCGGTGTCGACGAGATGGTGATCTCTCCGTCGGCGAAGGGCCTGACGACCGGCGAGGTCAGGCCCACCTTGCCGAGGTCTACGGGGCCGAGTCTCCAAGCAGACCATCTCCACCATCACCGACAAGGTGATGGACGGCATGGCCGAGTGGCAGAAGGGGCCCCTCGACGCCGTCTGCCCGGTCATCTTCATCGACGCTGTCCACGTGAAGATCCGCGACGGCGCCGTGGCCAACCGGCCGATCTACGTGGCCCTGGCCGTCACCGCGGAAGGCCGACGGGACATCCTGGGCCTGCGGGCCTGCGGGCCTGCGGGCCTGCGACGGCGGCGAGGGCGGCGAGGGCGCCAAGCACTGGATGCACATTCTCACCGAGATCAAGAACCGCGGCGTGAACGACGTCCTCATGCTCGTCTGCGAGGCCTCAAGGGCCTGCCCGACACGGTGGAGACCGTCTGGCCCCTCACCACGGTGCAGACCTGTGTGGTCCACCTGTTGCGCAACTCCTTCCCTTATGCCGCCCGCCAGGAGGGACAAGATCGCTCGTATCCTCAAGCCCGTCTGCACCGCGCCGACCGAAGAGGCCGCACTCGAGCGGTTCGCCGAATTCGCCGATGCCTGGGGCAAGAAGTACCCGGCGGTCGTCCGGCTCCGGGAGAACGCGTGGGAGGAGTTCACCCCGATCCTCCGCTTCGACACCGAGATCCGCCGCATCGTCTGCACCACGAACGCGATCGAGTCCGTGAACGCCAGGATCCGGCGGGCGGTCAAGGCCCGTGGGCACTTCCCGAACGAGACCGCCGCCTTGAAGTGCGTCTACATGGCCATCATGAGCCTGGACCCCACCGGCAAGGGCCAGGCCCGCTGGACCATGCGCTGGAAGACTGCCCTGAATGCCTTCGACATCACCTTCGACGGCCGACTCTCCGCCGCCCGTCAGCAACCCCAACCACTCTGGATACACCGCTCGTTTGACAGACCCCGTCGCAGCTTCCGCGACCGCCTACGCCTGTTCCGCCTCATGCCCCGCATCGTCTCCGACATCCAGCACCTCATCGATCCTGACGAATCCCGCGAACAGCCCGACCCGGAAGAAGAATTGGTAGACCTCTGGGACCCGATCTCGGGAGTCATCCCCGGGGGCGTCAACTACGCCGCCGACGGGCGATAGCCACAACGCAACGAGGCATCCCATGCCATCGATGATCACCCTCACCATGACCGCAGTCCCCGACCATCTGCGAGGTGCACTGACACGCTGGCTCCTGGAAGTAACACCCGAGCTCTACGTCGGCACAGTCTCCGCGAAAGTCAGAGACGAACTCTGGAATGCCGTCAGCGCCGGCGTTGCCGACGGCATCGCGGTCCTCGCCTACCCCTCCGACAACGAGCAAGGCTTCACCCTACGGACAGCTGGCCAACGACATCGGCACGTACGCGACTTAGACGGACTCACGCTCGTCGCCTTTCGCCACCGCGAAGGCGCCGAGGGAGTAGGTCAAGAAGTAGCGAAGTCCTTCTAACTGTGCAGGTCGCGAAGGGTGCTCTCCGCGCAGGCGGAGGTGGGTCGGCTCTTGGACCGGCTGCTCAGACGCCTCCGACAGCTGCCTACCTCTGGGATTTGCCAGGGACTTTCAGCCCCGTCAGAGGGACTTTCAAGGGACTTCCGGCTGCCTAATGCGGCAAGGCTTGAAAGGCCAGAAAGGGCCTCCGACGCAGGTCAGAGACCCTTTCCAGGGCGAAGTCCCAGGTGAGGCGGTGGGGCGGACGAGGCCGGCCTGTACGCCGGGTACAGGCACATCCACGAACGGCGCGACGCCCGTCGCTATCGCAGTCCGCAGTCCGCAGTCCGCAGTCCGCAGTCCGCAGTCCGCAGTCCGCTGATACTTCTCAGATCCCCGCTTCGCCGGCGATCCGGCATGCCGTGTCCACGAGCGCATCGACACGTTCCACGGTGGGCGCGCCTGTCGCGCTCTTGTTCTTCGGTTCATCGATCGCTCGCCTCATCACGCCCTCGCCGATCACAGCCACCTTCCACAGGCCCAGCGCGTGCCAGAACTTCAGCGCTGCCGGGTCCCGGCCTGTTTCGGCCAGGTACACCTGAGCGAGCTCTGCACGGTCCGGGAAGCCTTCGAGGACGGAGGCGGCGAAATCGCCCCCGGTCTCCTCCTCTCCCGGTTCCGGCCAGTAGGCCAGCAGGCTGCCCATGTCTGCCAACGGATCCCCCAGCGTCGACAGCTCCCAGTCGAGCGCCGCGGTCACCTCCCCGCTGTCGTAGGAGGTGATGACGTTGCGCAGATGGAAGTCACCGTGAACGAGCGTCAGTTCGCGCTGCTCCGGGACGGCCGCGACAAGGCGCCGGGTGAGGTCGTCGAGGGCGGGCAGCTCGCGGGTCTTGGACTTCTCCCACTGGCCCGACCATCGCTTGAGCTGCCGCTGCGCATACGGCTTGTGGCTCGCCAGACCGGTCAGCCCGGTCGCCTTCAGATCGACCGCGTGGATCTTCGCCAGCGTCCGCGGCAACGACATGCCGATCGCCCGGCGGCGCTCGGGCGTCAGCGACTGCGCGACCGACATCGTGTCGACGACCTGGCCGTCCACGAACTCCATGAGCAGCAACGGGACGTCGGTCACGGCAGGATCATCGGTCAGCCCGAGAACTCGCGGGATCGGGACGGCGGTGCCCTCCAGCGCGGTCAGAATCCGTGCTTCGCGGGCCACGTCGTGCGCCGACGCCAGCAGGTGCCCCAGCGGTGGGCGCCGCAAGACCCATCTGCGGTCGCCCCGGTCCCGTACCAGGTAGGTCAGATTCGACTGGCCGAGCCCGATCCGGTCGAAGACGAGCGGCCCGGCGAAGTCGACGCCGAGGGTCTCGAACCAGCGGCTCACCGCCGCGGCGTCGACTCCGACGATGTCCGTGTTAGCCACCGATGCCGGCTCCTTGCCTGAACGGGAGCGCGTCACCGAGGAGTTGCCCGCCGTCGATCACCATGGTCTCGCCGGTGATCCAACTCGCGGCGTCCGAGACGAGAAAAGCGACCGCCGAGGCGATGTCGGCAGGCTCCCCTATGCGCCCGAGCGCCGTCGAGGCGGACACGGCCTGCTCGTGCTCCTTCCACAGAGCCTCGGCCAGCTTCGTGCGCACCACACCCGGTGCCACCGCGTTGACGCGGACCTTCGGCGAGAGTTCCAAGGCCAGTTGCCTGGTGAGATGGATCAATGCGGCCTTCGACGCGTTGTACAACCCGATGTTCGCCTCGCCGGCCATGCCGCCGACCGACGCGGTGTTGACGACCGCCCCGCCGTGCTCGCCCATCCAGGCCCGGGTGGCCAGGCCCGTCCACAGGACGGGAGCCCACAGGTTCACGTCGAAGGTCTTGGCGAACCGACCGTGGTCCTGGTCGATGACCGGCCCGAAGGCCGGGTTGGTCCCCGCGTTGTTGACGAGGATGTCCAGGCTTCCGAAGCGCTCCAGTGTCAGCTCCACACAGCGCCGGGCCGCCTCTTCGTCGACCGCGTGCGCACCGACGCCGACCGCTGTGCCCCCGACCTGCGCCGCGGCGGCGTCCGCGGCCTCCTGGGACCGGGAGGTGAGGACGACGTTTCCGCCGGCGGCGGCGATGGCCTGGGCGATCGCCAGCCCGATACCGCGCGAGGCGCCGGTGACGACGGCGGTGCGGCCGGTGAGATCGAGTCCTGCCATCTCAGCTCACCGCTGCCGTGGCCGCGTCGCGGTACTGCCGCAGTTCCTGTCTGGCGATGGCCCGCTTGTGGACCTCGTCGGGACCGTCTGCCAGCCGCAGCGTCCGCAGATGCGCGTACATCATCGCCAACGGGAAGTCCTCGGTCACTCCGGCTGCCCCGTGCACCTGGATCGCACGGTCGATGATCTTCAACGCGATGTTCGGAGCGGCCACCTTGATGGCCGCGATCTCGGTGCGCGCTTCCTTGTTCCCGACCGTGTCCATCAGGTACGCGGCCTTGAGCGTGAGCAGGCGGATCATCTCGATGTCGATACGCGCTTCCGCGATCCAGTCCTGGATGTTGGCCCGGTCGGCAACCGGACTGCCGAACGTCACCCGGGACTGCGCGCGCCGGCACATCAGCTCCAGCGCCCGCTCGGCCGCGCCGATCGCCCGCATGCAGTGGTGGATACGGCCGGGCCCGAGCCGGGCCTGGCTGATCGCGAAACCCTCACCCTCGCCCTTGAGTACGTCCTTGGCCGGCACCCTGACGTCGGCGAAATCGATCTCGGCGTGCCCCTCACGGTCCTGGTAACCGAACACCGGCAGCCCGCGCATCACCGTGATCCCGGGGGCGTCGATCGGGACGACCATCATCGACTGCTGCCGGTGCGGGGCAGCGGTGGGATCCGTCTTCCCCATGACGATGAGCACCTTGCAGTTGCGGTGCAGGGCATTGGACGCAAACCACTTACGGCCGTTGAGCACGTACGTGTCACCGTCGCGCTCCATCCGCAACTCGATGTTGGTCGCGTCGGAACTGGCGACCCGCGGCTCGGTCATCGCGAAGGCCGAGGCCATCGTCCCGTCGAGCAGGGGTCCCAGGTACTTCTCCTTGTGCTCGTCGCTGCCGAACAGCGTGAGCACCTCCATGTTGCCGGTGTCGGGAGCGTTGCAATTACACGCCTCGGAGGCGATGTGACTGCGCCCCATGATTTCCGCCAGCGGCGCGTACTCAAGATTCGTCAGTCCAGGGCCCCACTCGGCGTGCGGGTGGAAGAGGTTCCACAGTCCGCGCTTACGCGCCTCCGCCTTGAGGTCCTCGATGATCGGCGGATGGAAGTGCGGGTCACCCGACGCGCGCATCTGCTCGTGGTACACCGCCTCAGCGGGGTAGACGTGCGAATCCATGAACTCGATCAGATCCGCCTCGTACTTCTTGGCGCGGTCCGATGTGTCAAACAGTGACATCTGAACTCCTGACAGGTAGGGAGGGAAAATTCGGGGGGCGCTTGTCGAGGTGGCTGGCCACACCTTCGACGAAATCGGCCCCGCGGAAGGACTGGAGCATGACGCTTTCCGCCCGGGTCACGGAGTCGGCGTAGGTGCTGTCCGCGTCGCCCTGCAGTTGGCTCTTGATGGTGGCCATGGCTGCCGGGGAGCAGCGCGTCGCCAGATCGGCGGCGTACGCGACAGCGGCGTCGACCACACTGCCGGTGGGGACCAGGTGGTCGAGGAGTCCGATACGGAGTGCCTCCTCGGCGTCCACCATGCGACTCGACAGCAACAGGTCCGTTGCCCGGCTGTGCCCCACCAGCCGGGGCAACAGCCAGGAGATCCCGTACTCGGCGATCAGCCCGCGCTGCGCGAATGCCGTGGTGAAGCGGGCGGAGGGCGAACCGAAGCGGAGGTCGCAGTAGAGCGCCTCCACCATGCCCAGTCCCGCGGCCACCCCGCCCACCGCACCGATCAGCGGTTTGCGCAGGGTCAGCGGCACGTCGCGCGGCCGGCGCCGCGCCCTGTCCGCCTCGGAGACGTGCTGATGGCCGGCCGCCTGCAGCCGCTGAAGGTCGGCGCCGGCGCAGAATCCGCGTCCCGCGCCGGTGACCACGACGGCGCGTACGTCCGGGTCGTCTTCGGCGGCGTCGAGCAGCGTGAAGTAGCGGTCTTCGAGTTCGTCGGTCCAGGCGTTCAGCTTGGCGGGCCGGTTGAACGTGAGCACCAGCACGGGCCCGCGGTGTTCGGCGAGGACGAGCTCGCCCGGCGCGCCGGTCATGCCTGCGCCAGCAGGGAGCTCTGGTAGCGGCGCATCCCGCGCAGCCACCGGTCGTAGTCCGAGCCCTTCTGCCGGTACATATCCAGAACGTCTTCGTGCGGCAGGATCAGGAAGCGCTCGTCCTCGATCGCGGCGAGGACGATGTCGGCGACCTCGGCCGGCTCCAGGACGTCCCCCGCGGACGTGACGGCCTGCGTGGCCGCTCTCCCCAGGGCGTCCCCGGAGTCCTCCCCCGAGGTCAGCATCCTGGTGTTCACCCCCATCGGGCACAGACAGCTGACATGGACCCCGCGATCGCCATAGGTGACACTCAGCCATTCGGCAAAGCCGACGGCCGCGTGCTTGGTGACCGCGTACGTGGCGGAGCCGATCTGGGTGAGCAGCCCGGCCGCCGAGGCGGTGCTGACGAAGTAGCCCTCGCCGCGATCGAGCCACTGCGGCACGAGCAGCGTCGCCGCACGGATGTGGGCTCGCAGGTTCACGTCGATGGACAGGTCCCAGTCGTTCTCGCTCGCGTCGAGGCCGGTCGCCCCGCCGATGCCCGCGTTCGCGAAGTAGAGGTCGACCGGACCGAATTCGCTCTCCGCCAGGTCAATCAGCCGCTGGATCTGGGCGGCTTCCGACACGTCCGCGCCGGCGCTGACGGTGCTGCCCGGATGGTCGGCGTTGACTCTCTCCGACACCACCCGCGCGGTGTCCGCGTCGAGATCGGCGACGACGACCCGGGCCCCCTCGCGGGCGAGCCGTGCGGCCAGCGCGCCGCCGATGCCGCCACCGCCACCGGTGACGATGGCGACTCTTTGTGCAACGTTCACAGCGAACCCTCTCCGTGGCGGGGCATGCGGTGCCGGACACGGCCCCACGGGCCGTGGACTCCCCCACCTGTATAGTTGAATCCGGCGTCAGGTTCAACTGTCGGGTGCGTATCACCCGCGGAGAAGGCCGCCTCGCCCCGCTGACTCGGCCCGGCCCGGCGGCCGGAAGGAGAGAACGGCCCGGCGGTACCAGGGCATGAGGAATCAGGCGGTCGAGCGGGAAGGCTCGCGCAAGCCGGTCCTCGTCGCCGATGCGGGCGCCAGGACCCAGGTCGCCGAACGGGCGTAGGCTGCGGCTCCGCACCGGGTGGGGCCAGGGCCGGTCCGGTGGATCAGCGGTGGCCGGCGAACCGCAGGGCGTTCGCCCAGAGCCGGGTGACCGTGGAGACGAGCTCCTCGAAGTCCACCGGCGTACCTTCTTCTTGCCTTTCGCCGAGCACGAAGGCGTTGTTGGCCATGACGCTGACCATGCCCGACAGCGCACGGGAGGCCATCATGGGATCGACCTCGGGGTCTGCGACACCCCGCGCCTGCAGGTCGGCGATGCCGCGGGCGTTGCGGCGGATGAACGCATCCGCGCGCCGCCTTCGGAACTCACGGAACTCCGGCTCCACTTGTGCGACCTGCTCCAGCAGGCCCATCAGCTTCGCGTTCCGTTTGTACGCCTTGAGATACGCGCGATTGCTCGCCTCAAGTACCGCATACGGTTCGTCGGTACCCTGCACCCGGCCCATGCCGGGGTGCATCATGTCCTCCTGCGCCTCCAGGAGGACGGCGGCAAGCACCTCTTCCTTGTTGGCGAAGTAGGTGTAGAAGGATCCCGTTGCGCACCGAGCCTCTTTGGCGATGTCGACCAGGCGGGTGTCGAGGTAGCCGTCCCGCTCGAACACCTTCCGCGCGGCCTTCACCAAAGCGGCGCGTGTCCGCGCTCCGCGCTGCGTCGTCGGCGGCTCGCGAAGGGGCGAGAGGGGCGCCATCGGCGGTGCCTTCTCGCTGTAATCCTCCTCGGGCGCAGTGGTGTCCATCTCCGAAAGGGTACTTGAATCCGACGCCGGAGTCACAAATGCGCCAGGTGCGCGCGGAGCCGGCTGACAACGGCGCGCAGTCGTCCGGTGCGGCTGCGGCGCACCGTCACATGCGCTGGATCCGGCTCTTCGCCTCGGCGTACTCACCGGCGAGGCGCTCGACGACCGCTGCCGCAGGAAGTACGGCCTCGACTGCGCCGACGCCCTGACCGGCGCCCCAGATGTCCCGCCATGCCTTCGCCTCCGTGTTGTCCTGGTTTCCGAAGTCCATGGCGGACGGGTCGGATCCGGGCAGTGCGGCCGGATCGAGCCCCGCGGCCTCGATGCTGCCGCGGAGGTAGTTGCCGTGCACGCCGGTGAACAGGTCGGAGTACACGATGTCCGCAGCGGTGGAGTCCACGATCATCTGCTTGTACCGGTCCCCCGCATTCGCCTCGTCGGTGGCGATGAACGCCGAACCGATGTGGGCGAGGTCCGCGCCGGCGGCCTGCGCCGCGAGGATCGAGCGGCCGTGGGCGAGGGGGCCCGACAGCAGAAGGGGACCGCCGAACCAGTCGCGAATCTCCTGGAGGAGCGCGAACGGCGACTGCGTGCCGGCGTGGCCACCCGCGCCCGCGGCGACGGCGATCAGGCCGTCCGCGCCCTTGTCCACCGCCTTGCGCGCGAACCGGTTGCTGATGACGTCGTACAGCGCGATGCCGCCGTAGGAGTGGACCGCGTCGTCGACATCGGCCCGTGCGCCGAGCGAGGTGATGATGATCGGCACCTTGAACTCCACGACGGTCGCGAGGTCCTCCTCCAGGCGTGAGTTGGTCCTGTGCACGATGAGATTGACCGCGAACGGCACGGACGGTGCCTCGGGATGGTCGGCGTCGTGCTTGGCCAACTCCTCCGTTATGTGCTGCAGCCATTCGCGCAGCGCCGACTGGGGCCGCGCGTTGAGAGCGGGGAAGGAACCCACGATGCCGGCTGCCGACTGGGTGATGACCAGCTCCGGGCCGGACACGAGGAACATCGGCGAGGCGACCACGGGCAGGCGAAGCCGGTCCTGCAGGACGGGAGGCAGGCTCATGAGCAACTCACCATGCGTCTCTCTACTGCGGCGGACACATCTCGTGCGTCGACGGATGTTCAGGACCGGTGTTCAGTACCGGCGGCGGGTACGTCGCCGAGCGCGGGGTCGCGGGTCAGCTCCGTACGGTCGATGGAACGCTTGAGGATCTTCCCGCTGGGGCCCTTGGGCAGCGCGTCGACGAACCGGATGATGCGCGGGACCTTGTAGGCGGACAGTCGCTCTCGTGTCCAGCTCGACACCTCAGCGGCACCGAGCTCCGCACCGGGCCGGGCGGCGACGAGCGCGGCGACCTCCTCGCCGTAGTGGTCGTCGGGCACGCCGATCACGGCTGCCTCGATGATGTCCGGGTGCGCGTAGAGGACTTCCTCGACCTCACCGGGGTAGACGTTGTAGCCGCCGCGGATGATCAAGTCCTTGATCCGGTCGACGATGCGCAGGTCGCCGTCCGTGTCGGTTTCACCCAGGTCACCGGTCCGGAACCAGCCGTCGGGCGAGATCGCCGCGGCGGTGTCCGCGGGGCGGTGCCAGTAGCCGCGCATCACCGTGGGTCCCTTGATGTGAACCTCGCCGACGGTACCCGGCGGGCACTCGCCGCCGTCGATGTCACGCACCTGTATCTGCAGCCGCGGGACCGCCCGGCCGGTGTACCCGGTCTTGCCGCCGCGGTCGATGTCGTTGAAGGTGCCGAACGCGGTGGTCTCGGTGAGCCCATAGCCTTCGAGGATGGTGCAGCCGAAGCGGGCCTCGAAGGCGCGGGCGATCTCCCCGGGCAGCGACGCGCCGCCGGAGACGGCGACGCGGAGCCCGGCGAAGTCCGCCGGGTTCGCATCGCCCGCCGCGTGCAGCATCGCGTTCCACATGGTCGGTACGCCGGCCATGATGGTGAGCCGGTCGCGGCGCAGCATCTCCAGCATCGCCGCCGGGTCGAACCGGGCCAGCAACGACATCGATCCGCCCACGGTCAAGGTCGCCATCATGACCGACGCCTGGCCGAACACGTGGAACAGCGGCAGTCCGGTGCCGGTACGGTCGGCGCTCGATGCGCCGCTGCACTCGGCGCCGATCTCCCCGGCGGACAACAGGTTCCCGACGGTGAGTTGGGCCCCCTTCGGCCGCCCTGTGGTGCCCGAGGTGTACAGGATGGCTGCGGTCTCGTCGCGGTCCCGCTCGACGACGGGGGCAGGGGTTGCATCGGTGACCGTCGCGCCGGGGGACAGCGTCCAGGAGGGCACCTTGAGCGTCGCGGCCGCCTCCGTGACGGCGGGACCGAGGGCGTGCCATGCGATCGCCAACGAGCACCCGGCGTCGCCGAGGACGTACTCGACCTCGGCCCGGGTGGACATCGTGTTGACCGGCACCACGACACTGCCCGCAGCCTGGATCCCCATGTAGGCCACCACGAACTCGGGCACCGACGGCGCTGCGAGCAGCACCCGGTCCCCGGGGGACAGGCCCGCGGCAGCCAAGGCGCCCGCGTACCGTTCGCTCGCTTCGCGCAGCTGCCGGTAGGTCCACTGATCCGCGCCACCGCGCAGCGCGATGTTGTCGGGGGTGGCGGCCGCGTGGCGGCAGACCGGGTCGAAAACACTGGCCATGGGCGGTGCCTTCCGGGATGTGAGCGGGTGATGCGTGCGGGTCTCACCCTCGGCCCTCAGTAGAATTGAATCCGGCTTCGACTTCAAGTCTTTGGACGGCGAAAGTGGCCGGAGGTGCGTATCGCCCAGGCACCTCGCCGTGAACGACGGCGACGCCACCGTCGCGAACCGTGTACGGCAGCTCGTCCGGAAAGGATTCGGCCGGCGCGGAACGTGAAGAGGGTGCGGGCATCCGGCCGGCCTGGGCGGGCGGAGACGGCACGGGGAGACAGAAGGGCGCGGGCACCTCACAGGGCGGGCGCGAGCACTGCCGCCCGACCCGCGGGCAGTGTCGATCCGGGGCATGACCGGTCTCCCGCAGCCGACTGAGCGGCCGATCGGACGCTCCGCCGCTCGGCCGCTCGGTCAGGTGGTGATCCCGAAGCGTTCGGCGAGTTGGAGGCGGGTGTCGGCGGCACTGGTGTGCAGCACGCCCCCGATTCCGATCCGCGCCGCCCCGTCGAGGTTCTGCTGCAGATCGTCGATCATGACCGCCTCCTCCGGGGAGATACCGAGGCGTTCACAGGCGATCGCGTAAATCCGCCGGGACGGCTTGCGGATCCCCACCTCGGCGGAGATGACGACCGCGTCGGCCACAGTGGCGAGGTCGACGCCGTCGTAGGTTCCGGTTCCGAACGAATTGGAGACCAGCGCAACGGGATGGCCGGCAGCGCGAAGATCACCGAGCAGAGCGAGCATGTCCTGGTCGATCGACATTCCCGCTTGCATCCGGGCCGTGAGTCCCTCAGCCGGTACGTCGGCGCCGTGCGCACGGAGACGCTCGGCGAATCCTCGCTCGAAGGCTTCGGCGTCGATACGGCCGCGCTCATGGTCGGCCAGGAGGGTGCGTGACGGCTGGTCCCGGCTGAGAAGGTCCAGCGGCAGACGCGGGTCACCGCCGAGCGAGGCACCGAAGTCGCTGAATGCCCGCAACACACTGGACGTGATGACCCCGCCGAAGTCCACGAGGACCGCGGTTCGGGCCTTTTCCACCACGTTCGACACAGTATCCACACTCTCTCTCGCGGCCGGAATCCCACCGGCCCATGCGACGGCAGCCATGTTCCTCCGGCCCTCCTTGAGGACTAAGCGACCTCGAACAGTCCGGCTGCGCCCATTCCGCCGCCGACACACATCGAGATCACCACATACCGGACACCGCGGCGCTTGCCCTCGATCAGGGCGTGCCCCACCAGGCGGGCGCCGGTCATTCCGTACGGATGGCCGACCGAGATTCCGCCGCCATTGACGTTGAACCGCTCCGGGTCGATGTTCAGTTCGTCACGGCAGTACAGCGCCTGGGAAGCGAACGCCTCGTTGAGTTCCCACAGTCCGATGTCGTCGATGCCGAGGTCGTGCTGCTTCAGCAGTTTCGGGATGGCGAACACCGGACCGATCCCCATCTCGTCCGGTCCGCAACCGGCAACGGCCATACCCCGGTACACGCCCAGCGGCTCCAGTCCGCGGCGCTCGGCTTCCTTCGACTCCATCAGCACCGACGCCGAAGCACCGTCCGACAACTGCGAGGAGTTGCCCGCCGTCACGCTGGAACGCGCGGTCACCTGACCGTCCGGCAGAACCGGCGCCAACCCGGCCAGACCCTCGAAGGTGGTCGACGTGCGGTTGCCCTCGTCCCGGGTCAGGGTCACGGCCTCGTCCCGCACCTCCCCGGACTGCTTGTCCAGGACCTTCTTGACGCTGTCGAGCGCGACGATCTCCTGGTCGAACCGCCCGGCCTCCTGCGCCGCCGCGGTGCGCTGCTGTGACAGCAGCGCGAACTCGTCCTGGCGTTCCCGGCTCACGCCGTAGCGTTCGGCGACGATCTCCGCCGTCTGCAACATGGGCAGGTAGATACTCGGCTTGTGCTCGACCAGCCAGGGATCCGCCATGCGGTGGGTGTTCATGTGATCGTTCTGCACCAAGGAGATCGACTCGACCCCGCCGCCGACAGTGACCTGCATGCCGTCGCCGACGATCTGCTTGGCGGCCGTCGCGATCGCCATCAGGCCCGACGAGCACTGCCGGTCGATCGTCATCCCCGACACAGTGTCCGGAAGTCCGGCACGGAGAGTGGCCTGGCGCGCGACGTTGAAACCGGAGGACCCCTGCTGCGCGGCGCAGCCGAAGATCACGTCCTCGACCTCGCCGCCGTCGAGCCCCGCGCGCTGCACCGCGTGCGAGAGGGCATGGGCGGCGAGTTCCTGCGACTGGGTGTCGTTGAAGGCGCCGCGGTACGCCTTCCCGATCGGCGTCCGTGCCGTCGAAACGATGACTGCTTCCCTCATGTCACCTCACTGCTTTCTGTCGGTCCGGTTCATCTGGGAGCTTCCGGGCTGGAATCCCGGACTCCGTGAGCCGGGCTCGATGCCGGTAAGGCGGTGCCGAACGCCAACTGGGGCACTGCGGGCGGTCGTTGACCGTCCCTTCCGTTGCCCGATGACATGCGCCACGGCCACCGGGGGGACGGAAGCCGGCCTCCCGACCGGTTATAGTTGAATTCGGCGTCATGTTCAACTGATGCCTCAGAGGGCGGCGCGCGGGTGCCGTCGCGGGAAAGCACCCGCCCTCGACCTTGACAATCCATATCCACGACTGAAAGCATACCGACCAGTCGGTATGAAGGTGGATCATGACCGAGCTGAGCATCTCCACTGCCGCGGGCGTGTTCGACGCGATCGTGGCGGGCCCGCCGAAGGGCCGCCCGGTGCTGTTGCTGCACGGCTTCCCGCAGACGGGGCTGGTGTGGCAACGGCAGATCGCGGCGTTGGGCGCACACGGCTACCGGGTGGTGGCACCCGACCAGCGTGGGTACTCCCCCGGGGCCCGCTCCGAACGGCCCGAGGACTACCGCATCAGCGTCTTGGTCGACGATGTGGTCTCGATCACGGAGGAACTGGGCTGGGCGTCGTTCGACCTGGTCGGCCATGACTGGGGAGGTGCGGTGGCATGGTGGACCGCCGATGCCCACCCCGGCCGCGTACGTACCCTGACGGTTGTCTCGACCCCGCACCCCGGCGCTCTGGCCACCACCCTGCGCACCGACCAGGACCAGCGCGAACGATCGCACTACATGATCGACTGGCGCGAAACGCCCGCGACCGAAGAACGTATGCTCGCAGGCGATGCCGAGGAGCTTCGCGCCGCTTACGCCGGAAAGGTCCCGCAGGCCAGTGTCGAGGCCTATGTGCGGCACCTTTCCCGGCCGGGCGCTCTCACCGCGGCGCTGAACTGGTACCGGGCCAGCCGCCCTGACGGCGTGATCGGCGTCATCGACGTGCCCACGCTGTACGTCTGGAGCACGGCGGACAGCGCGTTCGGCCCGGCGGCCGCGCAGGAGACCGGGCAGTGGGTCAACGGGCCGTACCGGTTCGAAACCCTCCAGGACGTCAGTCACTGGATCCCCGAGGAGGCGCCCGAGACGCTGAGCCGCCTGCTGCTCGAACATCTCCGAGCGCACGGCGAGTACGGAACCACAGAGAACACCCCGCCCATGGACTCTCAGAAGAGGTGACCCCGTGAAGACAGCGCGAGCAGCCTGGCGCCGACTTGAGCCCGTACACGCCATGATCTATTTCGCCCCCGAGGGAAGGCGACGGTACGCGGCCCTCGGACTGAGCGGACGCGCCGGGTACTTCGCCTCCCGGAGCGCCGCCTTCGGTCGAGCATCCGCCGAGCTGGTCATCTCGACCTTCTACAACTTCAACCCTGATGCCGTACGGAAGGCGGTCGACGGAGCCTGGGACGCGGCGTCGCCGCAGCAGGTGCTGGACGCGCGGCACGCCGCCGCGGGCGAGGCCCTTCGACGGGCCGGGATCCACGAACTCCCCGCTTTGGACGAGGTCCTGACGCTGACCCGCAGGGCCTCCGAGGCGGCCCGCGAACACGCGCAGGGCCGCCCGCTGTTCGCCGCGCATGCCGCGCTGCCCTGGCCTGAGGAACCGGTACTGCAGCTGTGGCACGCCCAGACACTGCTCCGGGAGTTCCGTGGAGACGGCCATGTCGCGTGCTTGCTGAGCGAGGGCGTCGGGGGCTTGGAGTCCCTGATTCTGCACGCTGCCACCGGTGAGGTCCCCGTCGACTTCCTCAAGGGCAGCCGCGCCTGGCCCGAGGAGGAGTGGGCCGAAACCGAGGAGCACCTGCGCACACGAGGTCTCCTCGACAGCGACGCCCTCAGCCCGGAAGGCGTACGCCTGCGACAGCACATAGAGGACCGCACCGACCGCTTGGCGCTCCCCGCCTATGTCGCCCTGGGCGACACCGGCTGCGAACGTCTCGCCGAACTCGCCAGGCCCTTCGGCCGCGCCGTCGTCGACGCCGGCCTCCTCGAACTCGGCTGACCGAGCCCTCCACGCCCCTCCGCTTCACGCTTGATCCGCTCGAACTGGGCGAACTCGGTGGCCATGGCCTGCGAAAGGGCCATGGCCACCGACACCGGACGGACCATGACCATGACCACGACCATGACCACGAAGCCGTCGATGAGCCCGCGCCGCCGTCACGCAAAAGTCGCAGCCATTGATCTCCACGCCACCGATGCATGCCGTGAAGACCACTGCGTGGTCACGGCCGTTCGGCGCTGGAGATTTCCCGCACGCAGCGTGGTCGCCTGAATGATCGACCGTTACGGCGACGGTGCCCAGCGCGAGCGGTGGCTGGCCCGGCTGTGTTCCATGGAGGACCTGGGCAGCTGCTGTCTCACCGAACCAGGCGCCGGCTCCGACGCCGCCGCGCTGCGCACCCGCGTGGTCCGGGACGACGGCCACTACGTCCTCACCGGCGTCAAACAGTTCATCTCCGGCGCGGGCGCCTCCCAGGTGTACGTCGTCATGGCGCGCACCGGCGAGGACGGCCCCCGCGGCATCTCGGCGTTCCTCGTCGACCGCGACGATGTGGGTCTCTCCTTCGGGCCGAACGAGACGAAAATGGGCTGGAACGCGCAGCCGACGCGCCAGGTCGTCCTCAACGAGGTCCGCGTCCCGGCCGACCGGCTGCTCGGCCGCGAGGGCGACGGATTCCGTATCGCCATGAGCGGACTGAACGGCGGCCGTCTTTGCATCGCGGCCTGCTCGCTCGGCGGCGCTCGCACCGCCCTCAACCAGAGCCTGGCGTACCTCGCCGACCGCGAGGCGTTCGGCGAACCGCTGCTCGCCGCGCAGGCCCTCCAGTTCCGGCTGGCCGATATGGCCACCGCACTCGCCGCCGCCCGCGCCCTGGTGCAGCAGGCGGCCCAGGCCCTGGACCGCGGCGATCCGCAGGCGCCACAGCTGTGTGCCATGGCCAAGCGGTTCGCCACCGACACCGGCTATGCGGTCGCCGACCGTGCTCTCCAACTGCACGGCGGCTAAGGCTGCTTGAGCGAGTACGGTGTCGAGAAGATCGTCCGGGACCTGCGGGTCCACCAGATCCTGGAAGGAACGAACGAGATCATGCGCGTCATCGTGGCCCGCGGCCTCACGGAGGGACTCCGGTGAGCACCACCCCTGCGGTGGGCGCCACCGACGACTCCGTCCTGCTGCGGACCGAGGGCCGTGCGGCCCACATCGTCCTCAACCGTCCCCGGGCACTCAACGCGCTCACCCACGACATGGTGCGCCGCATCGACGAGGCACTCACCGCCTGGGAGAGCGACCCCGCCGTCGAGACCGTGGTGCTGACGGGGGCCGGGGAACGCGGCTTGTGTGCCGGCGGCGACATCCGCGCAATCTACGAGGACGCGAGGTCGGGCGGCGGCTCCTCGCCAGCGTTCTGGGCGGACGAGTACCGGCTCAACGCGCGCATCGCCCGCTACCCGAAACCGTACGTCGCCGTGATGGACGGCATCGTCATGGGCGGCGGCATCGGCGTCTCCGCCCATGGCAACGTGCGGCTTGTCACCGAACGCTCGCGCCTGGCCATGCCCGAGACGGGCATCGGTCTCGCCCCCGATGTCGGCGGGACCTATCTGCTGGGCCTCGCCCCGGGCGAACTGGGCACGCATCTGGCGCTCACCGGCGCGCAGATCGGGGCCGGTGACGCCCTGCTCTGCGGTCTCGCGGACCACTGCGTCCCGTCCCAGGACATCCAGAGTCTCGTCGACGCACTCGCGGACACCCCCGTACGGGAGGTCCTCGGCCGATACGCCCAGGAGGCACCGGCGAGCGAACTGGTGCTCTGGCGGCCCTGGATCGACGCCTGCTACGGAGCCGACACCGTCGAGGACATCGTCGAGCGGTTGCTCACGTACGGCGACCCGGCGGCCAAGGAGACAGCCGAATCCCTGCTGGCCAAGTCCCCGACCGCCGTCAAGGTCGCCCTCGCCGCCATCCGTCGGGCCCGTACGCTCGGACCACTGGAGCGGGTCCTGGAGCAGGAGTTCCGCGCCTCCTGCGCCGCCCTGTCCTCCCCCGACCTCGTCGAGGGCATCCGCGCCCAAGTGGTCGACAAGGACCGCAACCCGCAGTGGTCTCCGCAGACGTTTGCCGAGGTGACCCAGACGGACGTCGAGCGCTACTTCGCTCCCCCCGCCCAAGGCGATCTGCACCTCTCCGCATCCGACTCCGCATCCGACTCCGCCGAGGAGGTGCCCTGGTGAGCGGCGATATCCGCACCATCGGCTTCATCGGCCTGGGACACATGGGCGGCCCGATGGCCGCCAACCTCGTCAAAGCCGGCCACCGCGTCCCCGGCCACGACCTCGTTCCCGAACTCCTCACCACCGCCGTCGACGCCGGAGTGGAGGCGCCCGGCTCGGCCACCGCCGCGGCAGCGGCCGCCGACGTGGTGATCACCATGCTGCCCGCGGGACGCCATGTCGTCGGCCTGTACACGGACGAGGGCCTGCTCGCCGCGGCCCGTCCGGGCACGCTGTTCATCGACTGCTCGACCATCGACGTCGCCGACGCACGCGCCGCCCACACCGCCGCCGTCACCGCCGGGATGCGGGCCCTGGACGCGGCTGTTCTGTGGGGGTTCTGCGGGCCTCGGCCGTGAGGACGCCGTAGTTTTCGCAGTTCAGATGGCTCCTGCTAGCAAGGTAGAGAGTGCAACACCTGTGGTGCAAGCGATGCCACTCGGACGGGTCGTCAGGCCGAGGCGGCCCTGGCGAGAACGTCGCGGTTGAACGGCGGGATCGTGAGATCTCCAAGCTCGGCGGGCGAAACGAAGCGGAGCTCGGTGCCCTCGTTCAGGCGGAGGCAAGCCGGATCGCCGTCCCAGGAAGCGGTGAAGACTGTGAGCCGCTGACCTGAGCCGTGCTCGTCGGTGATCTCGAAGAGCTCGGCCAAGTCGGTAACGACGAGGCTGGCTTATTAGGCCAGTTCCCGGACGATGGCTGTGATGGTGACGTCGGGTATTGAAACTGTCCGAATGCCTCCGCTCCGGAGCCCCCGGTGTGCGGCCTGGGAGCGGACGTCAGCCTTGCTTGAGTATGCGAGAGCTCAGACCTGTTCGAAGTGGAATGCCTTGATGAAGCAGTCACGGGGCTGGGCGACTGCAAAGAAGATGCACTCCACAAGCGACTGCGCGGTGAGGTCATCCTTGGCCTCCCGTGGCGTGGACTTCCACTCCTCAGAGAGCGGGTCGGTGTTGTCGAAGTCGGGCGGGTAGAGCGATATCACTCGAATCCCCTGGGGCCGTAGGCGCTTGGAGAGGATCTCGGTGAACCCGGCCTGTGCGTTCTTGGCTGCATAGAAGGCGTCGTGTGCGTCCGAGCGGTGATGTCCAGCCGTTCCGCAGGCGGAGACCATCGTCACCACATCCGGCTTGTCCGAATTGAGCAGGAGAGGGAGGAAGTTCTTCACGGTCAGGACCGTGCCCGTGGCGCCGGATGCGATGGTGTCGACGACATCGGCGTCGGAGGCTGACTGGAGATCCGGCCCTTCGAGGTAGCGCGAGCCGTTGTTGATCAGGATGTCGACGCGGTCGGTGTGCTGGGTGACGCTGGACGCGAAGTCGCGGATTGAGACGGGATCCGTCAAGTTGCAGGCATAGGCGTGGACCCGCTGATGGCCTCGGTCTCGGATCTCGTCGCGGACACGCTCAGCGGCAGCGAGGCTGCGTGCGGACAGGAAGACCTCGGCACCGAGGTCTGCGAACTGGATCGCCAGAGTTCGCCCGAAGTCGCGCCCGGCAGCGGTGATGACGACGCGGTGGTTGTCGAATCTCACGATCTTGCCCCTTTCGTGGACCGGCTGTTGTTGCGGTGAAGTGCGGCGGCTGACATTAGCGGCGTAGTTGGCCCAGATGCCCGCAGAGAGACGTTGCCAGGCAACGGCGACGTCGGTGTGGATGCCCAGAGTGCGGGCGAGGATCGCGGCCGGGATCTCGGTCGCGAGCTGGAAGGGCGCGGCAACTGGACGGGGGTTCGCCGAGGTAGAGACGTACTTCGTGGGCGCCGACGGACCTTGGGTGATCTGGCTCACGTCCTGTCACAGCGACCGATGGCGCGGTGACTTAAGGCCGAACACCTTCAAACGGAGGAGGCATCATGACTGGGAACACGCATGTGGTCGTGATCGGTGGCGGATACGCGGGCGTGATGGCCGCGAACCGACTGACGCTGCGCGACGACGTGACCGTGACGCTGATCAACCCGCGTCCGGACTTGGTCCACCGGGTCCGGCTGCACCAGCTGGTGGGCGGGTCCGACGACGCGGTCGTCGCCTACCAGGACGTCCTGGCCGAGGGCGTCCGGGTGGTGGTCGACACCGTGACCCGGATCGACGTGGCCGAGCGCAGCGTGACACTGACGGCCGACGGCACGCTCGGCTACGACTACCTGATCTACGCCGTGGGCAGTGGCAGCGCCGAACTGAGCGTGCCAGGGGCGGCTGAGTTCGCCTACCCGATCGCCACCCTGGAGGAGGCACAGCGGCTGCGCCCGGCCCTCGACGCCGCGCCCGTGACGGCCCCCGTGACCGTGGTCGGCGCTGGTCCCGCCGGTATCGAGACCGCCGCCGAGCTGGCGGAGGTCGGCCGCCGGGTGACCCTGCTCTGCGGAGGTGTGCTCGGCCCGTACCTGCACACCCGGGGCCGGCGCTCGGTTGCGAAGCGGCTGGCCAAGCTCGGTGTGACGGTCATCGACGGCTCTGACGCGATGGTGACGGCGGTGGCCCGCGACGCCGTGCGGCTCGCAAACGGCCGTGAGCTGCCGAGCGCGGTGACCATCTGGACCGCCGGCTTCGGCGTGCCAGATCTGGCCGTCCGCAGCGGGCTGAGCACCGACGCGGTGGGGCGCCTGCTCACGGACGAGACGCTGACCAGCGTGGACGACGCGCGCATCCTCGCAGCCGGCGATTCGGCGGCACCGTCGGACCTGCCGTTGCGGATGAGCTGCCTCAACGCGGTGCCGCTGGGCGCGCGGGCCGCTGATACCGTGCTCAGCCGACTCGCGGGTGAGCAGCCGGACAACCTCCACCAGTCGATGTACGCCCAGTGCATCAGCCTGGGCCGAAGCGCGGCCATCTACCAGTTCGCCAACAGGTCCGACGTCGCGGTGTGGCTGCACATCGACGACAGCTTGGGCGCCAGGATCAAGGAAGTGGTCTGCAAGGGCATCCCCAAGCACCTGGCCGAAGAGGCGCACAAGCCCGGTTCATTCAGGCTGCACCGCATGCCGGGAGGTGTCGCCAAGCGCCAGCAGCTACTGCGCGCCAACCGCGCCGAGGCACCGGCCGCCGACCGGGCAGCCTGACCGGTGCCTGCTGCGAGGATCTAGCTGTGGACGCATGCGAACGCGGTCGGCCGCCAGGGCCGACCGCGAAGGACAGGGCCGAGACATGAGCGACCACACCACCGACCCGGCGACCGAGACGTTCATCGCCCACCGCAACCTGCTCTTCACCGTCGCCTACGAGATGCTCGGATCGGCCGCCGACGCCGAAGACGTCCTCCAGGAGACCTGGCTGCAATGGGTCAAGGCCGACCAGGGGCAGGTGCGCGCCCAGCGCGCCTTCCTGGTCCGGATCACCACCCGCCAGGCGCTCAACCGGCTGCGCACCGTGAAGCGCCGCAGGGAGGCGTACGTCGGCTCCTGGCTGCCCGAGCCGCTGCTCACCGCGCCGGACGTGGCCGAAGATGTCGAGCTGGCCGAGAGCGTGTCGATGGCGCTCATGCTCGTCCTGGAGACGCTGTCACCGACCGAACGTGCCGTCTTCGTACTGCGCGAGGTCTTCGACATCGGCTACGACGAGATCGCCGAGGCCGTCGGCAAGAGACCTGCGGCCGTCCGCCAGATCGCCCACCGTGCTCGCCAGCACGTCGACGCCCGCCGCCCCCGCCGGGTGGTCTCCTCGAACGAGGGCCGGGCGGTCCTGGAGTCGTTCCAGCGCGCCGTCGAAACCGGGGACCCGCAGGCCCTCCTTGAGGTGCTCGCCCCCGAGGTCGTTCTGATGAGCGACGGCGGCGGGATCAAACACGCCGCGCTGCGGCCGGTCACGGGCGCCGATCGGGTAGCCCGTAGGTTCGCGGGCGGCATCGGCAAGGTCGAAGGCACGCTCACCACCGAACCGACCGTAGTCAACGGCAACCCGGCACTCCTCGTCCGCCTGGACGGCGAGATCGACGGCGTCATGGCGATCCGTGTCGAGGACGCCCGCATCACCGGCCTCTACTACGTCCGCAACCCGGAGAAACTGTCCCACCTCACATCCGCGACCCCGCTCACCCTGCGCTGAACACCAACGGTCCCCGACGCGCGGACGTCGATCCTTCCAAGACCCAGGGAACCCTGATGAACCTCGCTGTGGATCGTGGCCGGACTGCTGGCAGTTGTCTTCCTGACCGGAAGCGCCACCAGGCTGTTCGCGCCCATGGAGAAGCTGGCCGTCCTCCCTGTTGGGGGATGGGTCGAGGACGTCAGCGCCGGGACCGTCAAGGCCATCGGAGCCGTCGAGGTCCTGACCGCGATGGGTCTGATCCTGCCTGCCGTACTCGAAATCGCGCCGGTTCTGGTGCCACTGGCCGCCACCGGCGGGGTGCTGCTGATGGTCGGCGCGATCATCACGCGCCTGCGCCGTCGCGAAGCGGCGATCGCGGCGGCCCTGGCCCACCTCGCCCTGGCCGCCTTCGTGGCGCGGGGCCGCTTCGGCCGCGAGTCCTTCACCAGCTGACCCGCCAGGGAGACAACCGATGAGCTATGCAAGCGAGCGAAAGGGAGAAATCATGAAGGCAGTGCGTTACCACTCCTACGGCGGCAGCGACGTCCTCGTCTACGAGGAGGCAGACCGGCCGGTGCCAGGTGTGGGCCAAGTAGTGGTGCAGGTGGCCGGCACCTCGTACAACGACGCGGACGCCGGCCTGCGCGCGGGATTGCGACAGGACCTGCTGCCACTGGCCTTCCCGCACATTCCGGGCCTCGACCTGGCGGGAGTCATCACCGAGGTCGGCGAGGGCGTGCCCAACTGGAGCGTGGGGGACGCGGTGGTCGCGCTTCTGCCGGCGGGCGCGCCCGGCGCGGCCGCCGAATACGTCGCCGCATCCGCCGAGGCGCTGGCCACCGCCCCCCGCACCGTCGAGCTGGCCGACGCCGCGGCCCTGCCCCTGGTCGGGCTGACGGCATGGCAGGCCCTGTTCGAACACGCCGACCTCAAGCCCGGGCAGCACATCCTGATCAACGGCGCAGGCAGCGCAGTGGGTGGGTACGCCGTCCAGCTTGCCGCGCAGGCCGGTGCCACCGTGACCGCGACCGCCGGTGCGCACAGCCGCGACCGTGTCCGCTCCTACGGCGCGGACCGGATCGTCGACTACGCCGTGACCCCCATCGTGCAGGTGCTGGCCGGGCAGCACTTCGACGTGGTGCTGCAGCTGGCTCCCGCCGCCCCCGAGGAGAACGCGCAACTGGTGGACCTGGTCGCCGACGGCGGCGCCTTCGTCAGCGTCACCACTCCCGGCCCCCAGGATGCCGGGCGCTCGGTGCGCACGGTGCACGTGTTCGCGCGCAGCGACGTCACCCAGCTCGCCGACCTGGTCGCCCGCGTCGACGCCGGAGATCTGGCAATCGAGGTGGCCCAGCGGCTGCCACTGGCCGACCTGGCCACGGTCCACGCCCGCGCCGCCGGCCGGTTCGCCCGGATCGCCGAGCTGGCCGCCCGGGCCGAGGGCGGAGACCTGGCCGAGCGGCTGCGTGCCGACCAGGCCGCGGTCCGCGCCCCGGCTGCCGCCGGAGAGCTGGCCGGCAAGACCGTCCTGACCCCCTGACCCGAGCGACGCCGGCACCGGCCCGGTGACCGTGACCTGGCGTTCCCGGCCGGCCTGCCGACCTGATCGTTCTCACCGTGATTTCCTGCACCTCAGCTATTCACACCCGTAGGCGGCCGAGCCGTACGGTGGCGCGTCCGACCAGTAGACACCGACGAGCCCACCGTCCCGGACAGGCCACGGACACCTCGTACCTGTGTCAGGAGGACAAATGCAACGCGGCGAAGTCTGGTGGGTGGAGTTCGACGAGCGGCGGCTGGTCGTGCTGCTGTCGGGAGACGACGCGTCCGGGATCCAGGTGATGCAGGTCGTCGCTCCGGCGGGCGTCGACATCACCGGTCTGGGCGTCGAAGTGGCAGTAGGCGCCATGGAAGGACTGCCCTTTGAAGGCGTGCTTCGGTTCGCGTTCCCGCGCCCAGGCTTTACCCCTTGCACGTGGCTGACCACCGTGTCCCGGGACGACCTGATCGAGCGGGCAGGCGCCCTGTCCTCCGCGAAACTCAGCGAGATCGAGGACGCCCTCCGTCTCGGTGGATCATCCAGAACGCGATCCCGCTGATCGCCGAGTACGGCGCCGCGGTGACGACCGCGAAGATCGCCCGCGCCGCGGGCATCGGCGAAGGCACGATCTTCCAGGTCTTCGCTGACAAGGATGAGCTGCTGGAGGCATGCATGGCCGAGGCCCTCTCCCCCGAACACGCGGTCCGCGAGCTCGACGCGACCGACGTATCTCAGCCGCTGCCCGACCACACATGGACAGGATGGGTGCTCGGCTCGCTGGGGCATCACGGCGGCAAGCACCCCGGCACGGTGCGCGGCGCAGGCCGCGACGAGTCGATGACCCGTATCCGCGCGGCCCTCGCGGAGCTGCTGGAGCCAGACAAGGCGGCCCTGCGCCGGCCGCCGGAGCAGATCACGGCCCTCTTCTTCGGGCTGCTCTTCACCCAGCCGCGTACGGAGGGCGAGCCTGACCTGACCCCGCAGGAGCTGGTGGAGGTCTTCCTGCGCGGGGCGCTCTCGGGGGCGCCAAGTGAGCGCGCGGAGAGGGCGCCTGGGAGTTACGGCCCTGGCCGCCCTGGCCCCCGTCCTGGTGTGGCTGGTCGCGGACCCACTGCTGGGGCACCGGCTGCGGATCGCCGACGGTGAGCAGAGGCTCGACATCGGCGCCGTGCCCGTAGCGGTCGTCGCACTGCTTGCGTCGCTCTCCGGCTGGGGACTGCTGGCCGCCCTGGAGCGGTTCGGGGCGCGGCGCGCCCGCGCCATCTGGACCGGGGTGGCCGGCGTCGTACTGGCCCTGTCCTTCCTGCCGTTCATCGGCGACGGCATGGACGGCGGCACCCGGGTCTCCCTTGCTCTGATGCACGTGGCGGTGGCGGCGGTGCTGATCCCGGGGCTGGGCGGCAGGTCCCCCGGGGCGGGAGCCGGTGCTGCTAGGGGATGACCGCCAGCACCAGGTACGCCGCGAACAGCACCAGATGGAGGCACGTCGCGCGGCTAGGGATGACCGTCAGAGCGCCCACCACGATCGAGATCAAGAGCGATACCTGGTGGGGCGGGCCGAGGCCCAGGGGCCGTGTCGCTGGCGTTAAGCCGGGCCATGTATTCGCGGTTGACCGAGCGGGCCGCTTCGAGGTCCTCCTCGCTCTCTTGGAGTCGGCGGCGGAGTTCGACGGCATCCTGTTCCAACTCGGTGATGCGGCGGGTCAGGGTCTCGACGTCCGGCGGTGCCGCAAGTCCGGCCTCGCGCCAGATCTCTTCGCCGAGTGCGGCGGATAGGCGGCCACGAAGCTGCTGGTTCTCCTTGGCCAGGCGGGTGTTGCGGTCCTGCGCGTTCGCGAGGTCGGCAAGCAACGAGGGCCGGCTGACGGTCTCGCCTGTGGTGGGCGGTGGTTCCGCGGCCTGGGTGTGGATCATGTTGAGCAGGTCGCGGTGCCGATAGAGGAAGGTCCGATCGACGCCGGCCCGGCGGGCGATGGCGGAAACGCTGATCTCTTCCCTGGCCTCGGTGGCAGCGTCCAGAGCCTTGAGGACCCTGTCCCGCCGGCGACTGGTGTCGGCCCGGCGGGCCTGGACGATCCCGGTGGTCTGCGCGGTCATGGTCGCTCCAGTCGGAGATCGGAGGCGGGCGGGCGAACCTGCGGCATGCCTAGGGACTGTTCTTGGTTGTGATCAAATCCGGGTTTTGGGCCCTGGAGGGGTGTCGGTCCGGTAGGACGTTGGTGTGACGCGTGCGCAACTCA
>NZ_JBEZJZ010000058.1:0-50738 GCF_040651455.1 Streptomyces sp. NPDC048483 | reverse complement strand
CGCCGCCCGCCAGACGGGCACCGCACTGGGCATCGCCGTACTGGGCTCGCTCCTCAGCGCCCGCGCCGCGGCCGGGGTGGCGGCCGACATCAAGAACACGACGGGCACCGACGCCCCCACCCTCGCCACCGCGATCGTCGCCCACCACGGCCAGGCCCCGGCCTCCCTGCCTCTCCCGGCCACTACCGTGCACCGCTACTTCACCGAAGCCTTCGCCGACGGCCTGCGCCTGAGCCTGCTGGTCGCCGGCGCCGCGACGCTGGCGGTGACCGCCGCGGTCGCCCGCTTCCTCCGCTCCCGCTCCGCGCCTGCGGTCAGTACGCCGCCGCCCGCCGGTTCGGAGACGCCTGATCGAACTCGCCGCCTTTGATGCCGTGTACGAGTGCCCGGAGGGCGCGCGCCGAGGTGGCGGTGATGACGTCCGGTGCGTCGCTTTCCCTTATGAGGAGGCCGTTGGAGAGGGCAGCGAGCTCAATACATTCCTGACCGCCGTCGCCCACCCGAAAACGACGACTTCTGCCAGTGAATCAGTTGATTGGCCATTGTGCGATCACAGCTCCTTCGCGATGGTGTGAATCAGCTTCATGGAATCGTCGATGCCGAGCGCGAACGTTTCGACAGATTCGAGCAGTGCGCGATATTTCCCGACCTGCGCCTCGGCATCCAGTAGTGCGCCATCGAAGGCATTGTCAACCTGGACCGTATCCAATTGCGGTACGGGGCCGCCGGCGTAGCGGAGCGATTGAATTGACGACGTCATCTCTCTGACACTGAAGGGGATGACCCTGATGGTGGTTGTCGGCCATTCGGCAGCCTCCTGCAGGAAGCCGAGTTGCTCACGCATCACCTGGCGGGACCCGTAATGGATGCGGAGGGCGACTCATGGATGTACGCATCGAACCTGGGAGGCGATGGCCGCTCAAAAATGGTACGCCGCGTCATGCAGTGTCGAACCGCTGCCTCGACTTCTCTCGCTGGACGTTGCGTTATTGATCCGTCGAATACAGTGCGAGCGTAGTTCTCGGTCTGCAGCAACCCGGGAATGGTGGGGAGTGCTCTCTCGTATCGGATGGAACGGGCCTGGTGTCCCAGTTGGCGGATGGCGTGGAGGAAGTGCAGCTCGCCATAGGGCGGGAGCTTCTCGATCACGCGGCGTACTTACTGGTTGATCGCACGGTCGGGGATGGCGAAATGCGGTATCTGGCAGGCCGGTTGGTCGAATCGTTGGGGGATGCGTTGCGGATTGCGGAGGGCCGCGGTGACCGGTTGTCGTTGACCGGCGAGGGGGAGGGCGAGGGTGGTGGTGGCGAGGCTTCGTCCTAGCTGCGCTCCGGCCACTCGAGCCTCCTGGCGAAGTGCAGCCACACGGCCACCGCCATCAGGGCCGCGGCAGGCCCGCCCAGTGTCATGACGGTCGAGGGCGAGGTGTGGTCCACGACGACACCGCCGGCCAGCGCGCCCAGAGAAATGGTCGCCTGGAAGGACGCGGTGAAGAGCACAGAGGCCGCCTCCGGGGTGTGCGGGGCGGACTTGGCGAACCAGGTCTGGGACGAGACGGGAATGGCGCCGTACGCGATGCCCCAGATGATGAGGAGGGCGAGCGCGGCGATGGGCCGGCGGCCGAGTACGGGGAGCAGCGCGGTCGCCGCGGCGAGCAGGCAGGCGGCGGTGGCGAAGGTGGCGTGCGGGTGGCGGGCGACGGCCGCGCCGCCGAGAAAGTTGCCGAGGATGCCGGCGGCGCCGTAGGCGAGCAGGAATGCGGTGACCGATCCCGGGCTCACCCGGGTGACCTGCGCGAGGAACGGCGTCACATACGTGTACGCGCCGAAATGGGCCAGCACGATCAGAAAGGTCGTGAGCAGCGCGAAGCGGGTGTGGACGCTGCGGAGCATGGTGCGGAGCACGGCGAGGCGGGTGGGCCGGACGGCGGGCAGGGCGGGGACCAGCAGCATCAGCATGAAGAAGACCGCTGTGGTGAGCGCCCCCATGGCCAGGAATGCCGTCCGCCAGCCGGCGAGGTCGCCGAGGAAGGTGCCTGCGGGCACGCCGAGGACGGACCCCAGGGGGACGGCGGAGAAGATCACCGCGGTGGCCCGGCCGGCCGATTCCGGTGGGACGAGGCGGTCGGCCAGTCCGGCACCGATGGACCAGAAGCCGCCGATGGTGATGCCGACCATGACGCGGGAGAGCAGCACGAGCCAGTAGAACGGGGCGGCCGCGGCCAGGAAGTTGGCCAGTGCCAGGAGGAGGATGAGGGCGCAGAGCATCAGGCGGCGGTCGATGCGGGCGGTGGCCACGGTGACGGTGGGCGCGGCGACCGCGGCCAGGATGCCGGGGAGGGTCATCATTAGGCCGGCCGTGCCGTCCGAGATGCGGAAGTCGGCCCCGATGGACGTCAGAAGACCTATCGGCAGGATTTCGGTCGTGACGATGGCGAAGATGCCCAGGGTTACGGCGATGACGGCGAGCCGGCCGAGGACGGGGGAACGGGAGGGGACAGGGGCGGTGGGTGTGGTGAGGGGGGATGGGGGTGCGGCGGGCATGGCGGTGTCCTGGTGAGCGGGAGGGGGCGGGGGAAACGGTGCTCACCAGTTCAGCAGGGGGGTGGGGGGAGATCCGGCAGGTTTGCGACCTGGCAGTCGTGGCGGTGGTGCCCGTGCCTGTGGCGGCCCCATGTGCGGTCGACGCGCGGCGGTGCGAGGATTTTTGTGGGGGGAGTGTTGCGGGGGCGGAACCAGCGGTGCTCGGGGGCGTACGAGGAGGCTTCCGGTGACCGAGAAGAAGATGTGGGACGCGGAGATCAGCATCACCGAATCCGGCAGCGAGGTCCGGGCCGAGGCCCGGCTGCGCGGCAAGGAAGGCGGGCAGATGGTCGGCCAGGGAGAGGCCAGGCGTAATCCGGCGGACGAGGATGTGCCCGCCATCGGGGACGAATTGTCGGCGGCGCGGGCGCTGTCGGACCTCAGCCATCAGCTGCTGCAGCGGGCGGCGCACGACATCGAGGTGCACACCTCCAAGCCGGTGGAGCGGCTGCGTTCCTGAGCGGTGGGCCGTTCATGGAGTTTTCCCGCCCGGCAGCCCGTGCCTGTATGGCATGACGTGCCATGCGCGGCATAGGTTGGCCGTATGCCCTCCACAACGCACGGCGCCGTGATGGCGGCGCTCACGCTGGTCCTTGTCGTCGGTGCGGTGATGACCCACCGGTCGGTGGCGCGCAGAACGGGCCGGCCGGCGAAGGCCACGCTGGGGGTACTGCTCGCGGTGGCGGTGTGTCTGGGGATCACGCTGCCCGACCAGATCGTCGGCGGGGCGGCCGAGCGACTCGGGGCGTGTGTGGCCGGTGCGTCGGTCCGCACGCTGACCGGCGGCTTCGCGCACCACGCCGTCAACGTGGTGCTGTGGGTGCCGATGGGGCTGCTCGCTACGTTGGCGTCGCGGCGGCCGGTCGCCGTGACGCTGGCGGGGTCCGGCGCGTGGGCGCTGGTCGAGCTGCTGCAGACGCTGGATCCGGTGCGGTCCTGCCAGCCGGTCGACTGGGCGAACAACACGCTGGGTGTCGCGGTGGGCGCGCTGGTGGGGTGGCTCGTCGGCCGGAGGCGCCGTGATCCCCGGCCGGCCGGGGACGTCCGTACGAGCCAGACCTGACCCTCCGGACAGGCTCTGCTCCTACTCCCCCACCGCCTTCGCGAAGTCCGGCCCCACCGTCAGCGTCACCTCGCCCGGTGTCGCCCCGGCCGACTGGGTGGCCTTGGTGCCGTGCAGGTGGCCGGAGAGGACCGCGGCCTGGGTCTTGAGGGCGGCGGGGTAGGTGATCGTGGTCTTGTCGGCGGCGGGGGCGTTGCCGGTGGTGGTGACCGTGAAGCCGAGTTTGCGGAGCTGCTCGGCGGCGGTGGCGGCCTGGCCGGACGTCCCCGTGCCGTTGAGGACGCGGACGCGGACGGAGCGGGCGGTCACCGGGCTCTTGGCGGCCTCGGCGAGCTTCTTCTTCCCGGCGGCGCCGAGTTCGCGGTCGTGGGCGATATCGCTGAACAGGTCGGCGGTCTGCGGGTACTGCCAGACCACATTGGCGTGGTCGGTCGGGACATCGGCCTCGCGGTAGTAGTTCGGGACGGTCACGAACGTGAGGCGGTCGCTGGGGATGTCCTTGACCGTCGAGGCGAGGCTGGAGAGCGGCTTGAGGCCCCTGAGGTCGTTGTCGGCGATGACGGACTTGGTGGCCGACTTGAGGAATGCGTAGAGGGCGGTGGGGCTGGTCAGCTTGTCCTGGGCCTTCTTGCCCAGCGCCTTCAGGAACTCCTGCTGGCGGCCGATGCGGCCGAGGTCGGAGCCGTCGCCGACGCTGTAGCGGGTACGGACGTAACCGAGCGCCTTCTCGTCCCGTACGGTCTGGCAGCCCGCCTCCAGATCGAGGTGGGCCTTCTTGTCGTGGATGGCGTGCTTGGGGCAGACCTCGATGCCGTCCAGGGCATTGACCATGCCCTTGAAGCCCTGGAAGTCGATCGAGGCGAAGTTGTCGATCCGCAGCCCGGTGTTCTTCTCGACGGTCTTGATGGTGCAGCTGGCGGCCTTCTCGACGCTGCCGCTGTCGCCGCCGATGGAGAACGCCTCGTTGATCTTGAAGTGGTGCGGGGTGGACTTCGAGCCGTTGCCGCGGGTGCAGGCGGGGATCTGCACCCAGGAGTCGCGGGGGAAGGAGAGCGCGGTGGCCCACTTACGGTTGGCGGCGATGTGCAGCACCATCAGCGTGTCCGACTGCATGGTGGTCAGGTTCTTGCCGTACTTGGCGTTGGCGCCCGCGCGGCTGTCGGAGCCGACGAGCAGGATGTTCTTGGAGCCGGGGCTGAGGTTGGCGGGGCGGTCGCCCTGGTCGGAGAAGGGGTCCACGCCACGGATGTTGCCGTCCAGCTCGATGTACGCCCAGACCCCCACGCCACCCGCGGCGAGCAGCACGACGCCGATCACGCCGCCGGTCCAGGCGAGGATCCGGCCGCGGCGGGTCATGCGGACCTTGCCGCCGCGGCGGGAGCGGCCGGAAGGGGCCGAACGGCCACCCTTGCCGGCGCGGCGGGAGCCGCCGGCGCGGCGGGAGGGGGACGGCTCGTCCGCCGTTCCTGATCCGCCGTCGGCCGGCCGGACCTCCCTCAGCTGTTGGGTCTGCCTGTCATCCACGCCGGTGGCCCTTCTGGTCCTTCAGATTCCGGTGCTGGGGAGCAGCCGCACGGTCTCGGGGTCGTAGCGCAGCCACTGCGCCGGAGCGCCGCCGGGCACGGTGCGCAGCCGGCACCACTCCTCGCCCGCCGCGTCCGTCCACCAGCCGCTGATCCGGCCCAACGCCCAGTTCCCGTCGGGGTGGTGGACCTCCACGGGCTGATAGACCCATCGCACCTCCCCGTCCGGAGGCGGGCTGTCCCAGGTCAGGAGTCCGCACCTCGTCGCCATCTCCCCCTCCGGCCGCGCCTGTTGCGCATGTGTGGGTCGCCACCCTACCGGCAAGTTCTACACCTCTGTAGAACGTGCCGGAGAGGCCGACGGCCGGTGTGCGGTGGATCACAGCGCGCGGTGTGCGGCCGGGACGTACGGGGAGTACTTGCGCCAAGTGTGCACTCACAGGGGCGTTGCCGCCTTGAGAACGACGAAGAGGGCTACCGCCGCGTTGAGCGCGGACAGCGCGGAGGCGGCCGTACCGGCGGCGGCGACGAGGGCGGCCAGGCCCGCCGGGGTCAGCGCGGGCGGCCAGCTGCGGGCCGGCGGTACGGGCGCCAGCAGCGCCGCCACCCGGCGTGGCACCGGCCCTGGTTCGGGCGCCGCGAAGTGCGCCAGCTCCGGATCCGGTGCGGGGCGCCCGACCAGCGCCGCCTTGCCCACGGCGCGGGCGGTCAGCCGCCGGTCGCCGACCACCCGCGCGGCCTCCTCGTCCGCCCAGCGCTCGGTGCTGAAGGCGACCGCCGAACGCAGCGGAAGGAGGAGGGGGTTGACGCAGCCGGCGAGGCGTACGGCGAGCAGATAGCGGTGGTGACGGCAGTGCAGATGGGCCCGCTCGTGGGCGAACAGGGCGCGCCGCTCGCCGTCGTCCAGGCTGCGCAGCATGCCCCGCGAGACCGCGATCCGGCCGGGGCGGCCGCGGGTGCCGGGCACGGCGTAGGCGTACGGATCGTCGTCCGGCAGCACCGCGGTGTCCGAGCCGCCCGGCAGCACGTCGAGGGCGCGGTGCGTACGGGCGCGGATCCGGCGGTGGCGGCGCAGCGCGGCGGCGCCCGCGGTGAGGGCGGCGGCCAGCAGGGGGATCGCGGCGACGCCGGCGACCTCGGCGTACGGCACCGCGGCCCGTACCTCCGGGTCGGACCAGCCGTCGGGCAGCGGATTGCCGGGCAGTTGGGCCGTGCCGACGACCATCAGGAGGCCGAGGCAGAGCGTGCTGCACAGGCCGAGTACGGCGGCGAGCAGGCTCAGCAGGCGGGTGCTGCCGCGCGGGTGCAGATGCTGCTCCGCGAGCCGGGCGATCGGCAGGGCCGTGAGCGGCAGGACGAGCGGCAGGAACACGAAGACGCCCACCGGTCAGCCTCCGTGCGCTTCCGGGTCCGTACCGGGGGCCGGGTCCTCGCCGGTCGCGCGGTCCAGGAGGGTGCGCAGCAGCTCCTCGTCGTGCGCGGAGAGCGCGGAGACAAAGCTGGTCAGGACGGCGTCGCGGTCGGGTTCGCCGTCCAGGACGCGGCGCATCCGCAGCGCGGCGAGCCCGGCCTCGTCGGCGGCCGGGGTCCAGACGTAGGCGCGGCCGGCCCGTTCGCGGGTGACCGCCCCCTTGGCGTGCAGCCGGGACAGGATCGTCATCACGGTCGTGTACGCGAGGTCGCCGCCGAGCTGTTCCTGCACCTGGGCGGCGGTGGCAGGACCGGACAGGCCGTGCAGCGCGGCGAGCACCTGGGCCTCCAGCTGGCCCTGTCCGCGCCTCCGGGAGCGCTCCTTGCCGAAGGGCTTGCCGCCCATGCCGCTGCCTCCCCAGTGCGCCAGATGTCCCGCCGGCCGGGACGTCGGGGCATTTTACGGGGGGCCGGGGGCGGGCGGCCGGATGCCGGGTGGGCCGGTGCCGCCCCCGCTCCCTCCGGTGCCGTCCTCAGAGATCGAACTCCGCCGGCGCGATGTCCAGCGCAAAGCACACCTCGCGCACCACACCCTGCTCCGTCTTGTCGAAGTCGCCGTCCGCGCCGCCGATGACGATCCCGATCTGGAGGACGGCCCGCGCCTCGACCGGCTTCTTCTTCACCTTGCCGATCTCCTGCATCACCCCGACCTTGCCGAAGTCGAAGTCGGCGGTGAGCTTGTCGAGATAGCCGTCGAAGCGGCGCTGCAGATCCTCCGCGGCGAAGTTCTGCAGTACCTCGTTGGTGGCGATGAGCTGGGCCACCCGCCGCCGCTCCGCCGGGTCGATGGAACCGTCCGCGGCCGCCACCAGGGCGCACATCGCCATGCTTGCGTCCCGGAAGGCGCCGCTCTTGAGGTCGTTCTTCTTCGCGACGAGCTGGCTCTGCATCGTCTGGGCGGAATCCTTGATGCGGTCCCACAGGGCCATCGTTCTCTCCTTCGGTCGTGCGGGCATATCGGTGCGGGCCATCCGAAATGGTCACGCGGAAGCAAAATCTACAGTGCTGTAGAAGTAATGATGAGAGGGGGTCTCGCCGCATCAGGCCCGCAATCAACCGCTATGGGGGAATTTAGGCGAGTGGTACGGGTACGGTGGAATCACCGACGGGATGGGAATGGGATGCCGAGGTGACTTCCATGGCGATTCTGTTGACGGTGATCGTGCTGCTGGCGCTGATCGCGCTCGGCGTGCTGTTCATCGGCCGGCTCAACGCCCAGTCGGCGGGACGGATGGCCATGCACCACCACGCCGACCTGCACCCGCCGTTCCTGCACCGGACCCCGAGGCGGCCGCAGGACGAGCCCCTCGCCGCGCCACCGGAATCCCCACCGTCCAGCCGCGGAGAACCGCCCTGGAGGAGCGACACCCGGTGACCTCCAGGACCCGACCCCCCACCCCCTCGCCGGCCGAGTACGACGGGACGTCGCCGTTCCCCACCGGCGGCCCCGACGCCCCGCCGGGCAGCGGCCGCCGGATGTACGTCACGATCACCGGCATCATCGTCCTCGCACCCTTCGTCGGCCTGGCGCTCGCCATCCCCCTCCTCTGGGGCAGCGTCGTCGGCCTCCTCGACCTCGCCCTCCTGGCCGTCTTCTACGCCGTCTCGGGCCTGGGCGTCACCGTCGGCTTCCACCGCGGCCTCACCCACGGCAGCTACACCGCGGCCCCCTGGCTGCGCATCGTGCTCGCCGTCGCCGGATCGCTCAGCTTCCAGGGCGACGTCATCGACTGGGTCGCCACCCACCGCCGCCACCACGCCTTCACCGACCGCCCCGGCGATCCGCACTCCCCGTACCGCTACGGCACCAGCCTGCGCGGACAGCTGCGCGGCCTGGTCCACTCGCACATCGGCTGGCTGTTCGGCAACGACCCCACCTCACACGAGCGCTTCGCCCCCGACCTGCTCGCCGACCGCGGCATCCGCGCCGTCGACCGGGCCTTTCCCGCCCTCTGCCTGGTCACCCTCGCCCTGCCCTTCGCGCTGGGCTGGGCGATCGGCGGCTCCTGGGTCACGGGCCTGACCGCTCTCCTCTGGGCAGGCTTCATCCGGATCGCCCTCCTCCACCACGTCACCTGGAGCGTGAATTCCCTCTGCCATGTCATCGGCGAACGGCCCTTCCGCACCCGCCGCCACGACCGGGCGACCAACCTGTGGCCGCTGGCCCTGCTCTCCTTCGGCGAGAGCTGGCACAACCTGCACCACGCCGATCCGACCTGCGCCCGGCACGGCGTCGACCGCGGTCAGATCGACGTCTCCGCCGCCGTCATCCGGCTCTTCGAACGCGCCGGCTGGGTGCGGAACGTGCGCTGGCCGGATCCCGCCCGCGTCGCGGCCCGCCGTATCGAAGCGGGCTGAGATCCGGGTACGACCAGGACCGCTCCCCCTCCATCCCCTGTGCACCGCCAGGAGCACACCATGACCACCGCCCCCCTCGGGCCGCCCCTCCACGAACACCCCGAACCCCCGCCCGTGTCCCGGCTGACCATCGCCCCGCCCGGCCCCGTCCTGCGCCGGATCGACGGCGCCTGGTGGCCCCACTCCACCGACCTGCTGGCCGAACTCCCCGAGCTGCTCCAGGCATTGCCCTTCGACTGGCCCCGCATCACCCACGCCACGGTGAACGGCTCGTCCTGGTGCGCCCTCCCCACCCGGATCCTCGTCGCCGGCCATGTCGTGCGCCTGCGCCGCACCAGGACGACCCGGCCGGGCCCGGACACGGTCTGCCTGGTGGCGCCCGGCCACGGCCGCTGGGACCTGCTGATCATCCCTCCGGACACACCGGAGGCGGAGGCCGTGGAGACCATGGCCAGGATGGCGGGGGAGGCGACGGAGCCGGGCTGAATCCGTCCGGGCGGCCCTACACCGAGGATCCGCGCGCCGCACCCCGGGCCCCTCGCCCCTCGCGCTCGCAACGGCATCGGCCGACCGGTTGACCGGGCTCTGCGACCGGCGGTTCCGGGGGGCGGTTACGCCAACCGGATGGTGTTCATCCGAAGAACGCCGACTTGGGGGCGTCGGTCCTCCGATCCTCGCATTGCGTACTCATCATAAGAAAACGCAACAGATCTCCGGCGGTTGTGCCACCACCCGTACCCCCCCGCCGAGATCCCGACGAAAGTGAGGGGCCATGGCTGCGACCAAGGTCATGAAGTTCTGGGCGGTATGCCTTGCCGTACTCGGCAAGCTGCTCGCGTCCCTGGGCGTCTCCGCCCACGCCTCGGCGGCCCGCCGGGAGGCCGCCCTGGACCGCCCCGCCCCGCGCCCCGCGCCCCCCACCATCGCCCGGCCGCGCACCGAGCCCTCACTGCCGCCGGCGCCCTCCGCACCTGCCGGCTCCGGTGTGCCGCTCTACGGGCAACCCGGCTACGCGCAGCGGAAGTTCGCGTCGGCGCAGCTGCCCCCGACGATCAAGCAGCGCATTCGCGCCGAGGCCCACGGTGCCTCCCCCACCTCCCGCAGCCGCCTGGCCACCAGCGCGGAGCCCCTGTGCACGGTCCCCGTCGCGGCCGCCCTGCACACCGCCGCCACGCACGAGACCCCGGCCGCCATCCCGGCGGCCCGCCGCCGCGAACACGCTGCCTTCGCGGCCTGATGCCCTGGCCCGGTCAGGAGACCGGGAGGCCGGGGAGACCGGGGAGGCCGGCGCCTCCCCCAGTGACCTTGATCGCCGCGTCGCGCGGAGAGCTGTTGCGCAGCCGTCCAGCAATGGGCGGCTTTTTGGTGTGCGCCGTGGGGGATGCCGCGCCCCCTCACACGCGGTCGCGGCGCTCGTCGAGCCATCTCTGCCAGTACGTGCGGCGGTCGGTGCCGGGGTGGTCCAGGACGATGTCGCCGAAGAGGCCGAAGCCGGTGACGCGGATGCGCGGGGTGGCGGCCTCCGGGCCGGAGTGCGGGCGGGTCAGATCGCGGATGTCGCCGAAGAGGTTGTGGCAGTCGACCTCGACCCGGACACCCTCGGGGAGCAGCAGATGCACATCGCCCAGGACCGCACGGGCCGCGACGACCAGTTCGCCGCTCGACGGCGCCAGGGACGCGCACAGGTCGAGGGTCACATCGCCGAGGACCGCGTTCGCCTCCAGGCCTTCCTCCAGTCCGGGGCTGCGGTGCGTGACGTCACCGAAGACGGCCCAGAAGGTGCGCCGGCCGGAGGAGGCGCGGGGCGAGCTGCCGGACGCGGGAGCGTCCGCTGCGGCGGGCAGATCCTCGCCGATGCTCGCCAACTCCTCGCGGGTACGGGCCAGATAGGCGGCCTCGCAGCGTTCGGCCAGCTCCTCCAGGGTCAGCCGGCCCTCCGCGGTGGACTCCCTGAGCCGTTCGACCATGTCCTCGCGCTCGGCGTCCGAGGCGAGCACGGAGGCCGGGGGACAGGCCGGCGCAGGTGAGCCCAACTGCTTGTGAACATCGGGGCGTTGAGGGTGGTCGCACTGTTGGGGCCGGGTCACTTACTCGTCTTCTTTCCCAGCCCCACCAGCGCGAACAGGGCCTCCGCGGCGCCCACGACCGCCATGATCAGTCCCACCTTGTGCAGCGAGACATACGGCAGCTCCACCTGCTGTGTGGTCAGCCAGAGGATCACGCCGACGATCACCAGGACAATGCCGATCGCCATACCCTTCATGGGGTCCCCGTCCCTTGCGGTGAAGTCCGACGCTGCCGGATACGGCGGATGGCGTCGGAGGTGGTTGCAGGGACCAGCCTCCCGCCCCGCCCGGCGCATGCGGATCGACCGCAGGTAGGTAATTCCCGGCCGCCGCCTGCAACTTTCTGTGTAGGACGATCCGGGGAGGGATGACGCCTTTGCCGGACGTCAGGCCGGGGGCCGGGCCGGAGATCAGGGAACGTTGACCGGGTTGACGAACGTGCCCGGGTGGGTGGCGCCCGACTGGTCCAGGATGGCGCCGCCGTACGGCCACTGGAGCTGGAAGGACTTCTTCGCGTTCGGCGGGGTGATCGCGACCGCGCCCGGCTCGATCTTCTTGCCGTCGCCGCCGGCGGAGGGGAGGAGCTGAAAGGTGAACGAGGTGCGCTCACCCGGCTTCAGCTTCACGACGACCGGCTTCTTGGCGGAGCGGGTCAGGTCGAAGGAGCCGCCGTTGGTGCCCTTGATCTGGACGCCCGGGAAGCCGCCGATGGAGCAGGTGCTGCTGCCGGTGTTCTTCAGCCACACGGCGGCGGTCTGCTGGGCGTCGCTGTGCATGTCCGGGCGGCCGCCCCCGTCGGAGCCCCAGCCGGCCTTCAGGTGGTCGGTGGTGCAGCGGGCGCCGGAGCCGCTCGCGGGGGACCCGCCGCCCTGGGCGCCGGCGGTGGAGGCGTTGCCGCCGTTGGCGTTCTTGCCCGAGTCCGACGAGCCGCCGCCGGTGGAGCCCGCGCCCGAGGCCGAGCCCGAGCCCGAGGCGTTCTCCTGCGAGGAGGCCGCGGGGGACACACTGTCCGCGGCGCCGTCCTTGCTGTCCTGGCACGCGGTGAGTGCGATCGCGGCGGCGGCGATCAGCGTGGCGACAGTGGCCTTGCGCCGGAGCGTGGTGTGGTGCGACATGGTGTCCCCTCGAGGTCGTGGAAGTCCGTGGAATTCTGCGGAAGTCCGTGGGAACAAGACTGTTCGCCGGCGTTGGTGATCTACTAACACGTCGCTAACGTCCCGCGACCACCGTCCCGCGCCCGGCTGCCAGACTCGCCCCATGGCGCTCTTGAACGGACACCCGGCGGACCCCGACGTCCTGCGCACCCTCGCGCTCACCAACTACGGCCACTTCACCACGATGCGGGTGGACGACCGGCGCGTGCCCGGCCTCGCCCGGCATCTGGCGCGGCTGGTGCGCGACTGCCGGACGGTCTTCGGCGCGGAGCTCGATCCGGAAGCGGTCCGCCGGTACGTCCGCGAGGCCGTCGGCGAGCGGGCCGGGGCCCTCGTCGTACGGGTCACCGTCCTCGACCCCGGGCTGGACATCGGGCGCCCGGCCGCCGCGCACGACCCCCAGGTACTGGTGACGCTCCGGCCCGCGGGCGCGCTGCCGCTGCCCCCGCTGCGCGTGGGGACCGTCCGCCATCAGCGGGAGGTGCCCCAGGTGAAGCACACCGGCCTGTTCGGGGCCCTGCACCAGCGGCGCGCGGCGCAGGAGGCCGGGTTCGACGATGCGCTGTTCGTGGGGGCGGACGGGCTGGTCTCCGAGGGCCCCACCTGGAATGTGGGCTTCGTCGAGGCGAGCGGCGCGGTGGTGTGGCCGCGGGCCGAGGTGCTGCCCGGTGTGACCATGGCGCTGCTCCAGGAACTGCACGGCCACGCCGTCGCGCCCGTCGCCGCCGAGCAACTCCCCCGTATGCGCGCCGCGTTCGCGACCAACACCGCCATCGGTGTACGCCCGATCGACACCGTCGACGGCACCCGGCTGGACGCGGCGCACCCCGTACTCGTCGCGCTGCGGGAGTCCTACGCCGCGGTGAGGGGCGAGGAGCTGTAGGGACCGAGCGGGGCCGCGCGGTCAGGCGCAGGCCGTTGCCGGGTCGCCGGTGCCGTCGGCCCAGCAGTGCCGGCCGCTCCCACCCGCTCAGATGACCAGCCGCTCCGGCATCGGCTGCTCCACCCCGTCCAGCTCCAGCGTGCAGCGGGGCGGGGTCGGCACCAGGTGCGGCTCCCGCAGCAGGATCCGGAACGGATGGGCGGGCTCGCCGGGCAGCTCGCCGCTCAGCACGTTCATTCCCCGGTCGTGCTCCTTGCGGTAGGCGACCACCTTGCCATTGACCAGCAGCTCCAGCTCGCCCTCCCGGCCGGGACCCACGTTCACGGTGATCGAGTGGCCCCTTTGATCCACATGGAAGTGGTGGCTCTGGCTCATGACGCACCTCCGACGACGCCGCGCGTACATCCAGCGTAAGACCGGTGCCCATAAACCGGCACAAACCCGGCATAGCCGTATCTAGTGGACGGTCCGCGAGTGACAATTGCAGGGAAGGGGGTGTGCGGGGAGATGGCGATGGACGGCTCGAGGAATGGCGCGAAGGGCGGCTCGCTGGGCGGCTCGATCCGTCTCGGGAGCGTGTTCGGAGTGCCGCTGCGGATGCACTGGAGCGTGCCGCTGCTGGTGGTCCTGTTCGCCTACGGCCTCGGCCGCCGCACCCTGCCCGTAGGGGCGCCGGGACACTCGCCCGCCGTCTACGCCGTCGCCGGCGTGGCCGGGGCCGCGCTGCTCATGGGCAGCCTGGTGCTGCACGAGACGGCACACGCCGCCACCGCCCGGCGCAAGCAGATCTCGGTGGAGGACGTGACGCTGTGGGCGCTGGGCGGGATGACGCGGATGGGGCGGCCCAAGACCGCCGCGGCGGCGTTCCTGGTGGCGGTCAGTGGGCCGCTGACCAGCCTGGTCATCGGCGGCGTCGCCCTCGGTGCGGGCCTCGGGCTGCATGCGCTCGCCCGCTGGGCGGCCGTCCCCGCCGTCGTCCTGCTCTGGCTCGGCTGGGCCAACCTCTTCCTCGGCGTGTTCAACCTCCTGCCCGCCGTACCGCTCGACGGCGGACGGGTGGTGCAGGCGCTGCTGTGGTGGCGGACGGGAGACCGGGAGCGCGCCGATCTGGCCGCCTCCCGGGGTGGCCAGGTGACCGGAGTGCTGATGGCGGGCGCCGGCTGGGTCCTCCTGCTGCGCGGGGCGCCGATCGGCCTCTGGATCGTCTTCATCGGCCTCTTCGTCATGGTCGTCGCCGGGGCGGAACGCCGGCACGCCGCCCTGCACACCGCGCTGCGCGGCATCCGCGTGGCCGACGCCATGACCAGCCCCGTGACCACCGGCGCCGACTGGCTCACCGTCCAGCACTTCATCGACGAGGTGGCCGTGCACTCCCACCACTCCGCCGTCCCGCTGCTCGACTTCGAGGGCCGCCCGAGCGGCATTGTGCAGATCCGCAGGCTGGCCGGGGTCCCGGCGCCCAGCCGCGAGACCCTGCGAGTGCGCGAGGTGGCCGTGCCGATCTCCCAGTGCGCGGTCGCCGCCCCGGACGAGCAGCTGACCGAGGCCCTCGACCGGGTCAGCCTGCGCACCGGGATGCGGATCCTCGTCGCCGACGGGGGACATCTGGTGGGCATCGTCACCGGCAAGGACCTCGCCCGGATGATGCAGCGGCACACGCTCCGCGGCGGGGCACAGGGGTGATGTGGTGATGCGGTACGTGACGGTGACCGCCCTCAGCCACACCGGGCTGGTCCGCGACCACAACGAGGACAGCCTGGTGGCCGGCCCCTGGACGCTGTGCGGCACGGTGACGCAGAACCCCCAGACCCTGGTCTTCCCGCTCGGCCATCCCCTCGTCGTCGCGGTCGCCGACGGCATCGGCGGCCAGCCCGGCGGCGAGGTGGCCAGTGAACTGACGGTACGTCAACTCTCTACGGTCGGCCCCGCCCTGAACTCCGAGGAAGCGCTGCGGGACGCGCTGGACGTCTGCAACCAGGCGGTGTACGCGGCCGCCGACCGCAACCCGGCCCTCGCCACCATGGGCACCACCGTCGCCGGTGTCGTGGTCCTCCCGGAGACGCTCTTCACCTTCAACGTCGGCGACAGCAAAGTGCTCAACCACACCCCGGACGGCCTGCGCCAACTGAGCGTCGACGACAGCCCGCCGCTCTCCCCGGGCCGCCGCACCACCTCCCTCATCACCCAGTCCCTGGGCGGCTCCCGCCACTTCACCCCCGTCGTCCCGCACATCGCCGCAACCCCCGTGTCCGTCTCCGGCCGCTACCTGGCCTGCACGGACGGCCTGACCGACCCCGTACCGGAGGACGCACTCGACGACCTGCTGCAGACCCACGGCCATGACAACGGCAAGGCCGCATTCGAGCTGTGGAGGGCCGCCATCGAGGCGGGCGGGCCGGACAACATCACGCTGGCTCTGATCGAGATCGGGGAGTGACCAGGCAGACGGGCACCGCAGGCAAAGGGGCCTGTGCGCGACCACCGGCCGCGCACAGGCCCCTCACCTCTTGCCGTCGGCTGCGGGCTACTTCTTGAACCCGTAATCCATCAGCTTCTTCGCGGACGCCGTGCGGGCGGCCACCGAGGAATCGGCGAGGACCGTGCCGATGACCGTCTTGCCGCTGCGGGTGGCGGCGAAGACCAGGCAGTACTTGGCCTCCGGGCCCGAGCCCGTCTTGACGCCGATGGCGCCGGAGTAGCTGCCGAGCAGGCTGTTGGTGTTGGTCCACTCCATGTAGCGGTAGCCACCGCTCTTGGTCGTGACCTTCTGCTTCGTCGACTTCGTCTTCACGACCGTACGGAACGTGGAGTACTTCATCGCGCTGCCGGCGAGCTTCGTCAGATCGCGCGGCGTCGAGTAGTTCGAGCCCTTCCCGATGCCGTCGAACGAGTCGAAGTGCGTGTTCGTCAGGCCGAGGCCCTTGGCGGTGGAGTTCATCTTGCCGATGAACGACTTCACACGGGCATCCCGCGTGGTCCCGCTGCCGAACTTGTCGGCCAGCGCGTACGCCGCGTCGCAGCCGGACGGCAGCATCAGCCCGTACAGGAGCTGGCGGACGGAGACCTTGTCGCCGACGATCAGGCGGGCCGACGAGGCCCAGTCGTTGTCGACGATGTAGTCGCTGTACGCCTTCTGGACCGTGACCTTGGCATCAAGGTCGAGGTTCTTCTGGGCCAGCACCACCCGCGCCGTCATGATCTTGGTGGTGGAGCCGGTGGAGCGACGGGTGTCGGCGGCCTTGGTGAACAGGCTCTTGCCCGTGCCGTTGTTCATCACGAACCCGCCCTTGGCGGTGATCGTGGGCGCCGCGAGCGTGGCGGCCTGCGCCGGAGCGACGAACGCCCCGGCCGTGAGGACGGCTCCCGTGGTGACGGCTACCGCGGAAGCGCGACGAATGCCCTTAATGCCGATTTTCAATCGAATACTCCAAATACCCCTGCAGTACGGTCACCTGCAGTGCGGTCACAGGCGGGTGTGCGGCCACAGAGAGAATGCCGCTTGCTGGTGAGACGCCCGAGGCGGACCGATGGATGCGCGCGCTACGGAGTTTTTTCGGAACCCGTCCCCCCTCTCACACGTCTTCCGGCGTGTTGGCGTTGACGGTCCGTGGAGGAATCCGGTGAAGCACAGGATATTGGGGGAGCGCTACGAGCTGGTGGAGCAGCTCGGGCACGGCGGAATGGGCACGGTCTACCGGGCCGTCGACCACCGGCTGCGCCGTACCGTCGCGGTCAAGACCCTCTCCGCCGATCTCGCGCTGCAGCCGGAATTCCTCACCCGCTTCCAGCGCGAGGCGCATGCCGCCGCCGCGCTCAATCACCCCGGCGTGGCCACCGTTCACGACGTGGGCGAGGACGACGCCGGCGGCGGGGGCGAGCCGTACCTGGTGATGGAGTATGTGGAGGGCCAAACGCTCAGTCAGGTGCTGCACGGCGGCGCGATGGCGGTGGCGCAGGCCGTCGACATCGCCTGCCAGGTCCTGGAGGCGCTGGAGCACAGCCACCGGCACGCCATCGTGCACCGCGACATCAAGCCCGCGAACGTCATGCTCACCGCCACGGGCAAGGTCAAGGTCGTCGACTTCGGCATCGCCAAGGCGCTCAGCGAGGTGGCCACCCGGCTGACCGGCACGGGCGTGGCGGTCGGCACCCCCGCCTATCTGGCCCCGGAGCAGATCAACGGCCACGAGACCGATCACCGCACCGACCTGTACGCCGTGGGCTGCCTGCTCCACGAGCTCCTCACGGGGCGTCCCCCGTACACCGGGGACTCACCCTTCTCCGTCATGCACCAGCACCTGGCCGCGGAACCCGTGCCGCCCTCCCAGCTCCGCCCGGAGCTGCCGGCCGCCCTGGACGCGGTGATCGTCAAGGCGCTGCACAAGGACCGGGGGGACCGTTTCGCGGACGCGTCCGCGATGAAGGCGGCGGTCGCCGAGGCCGCCCGGGGAAGAGCGGCGGCTGCGCCGCGGACCCCGACCACCGTGGATCCCGCGGCGGGCGCGCCCGAGGCCGCCGCACCCACCGCCGCCCCCGCGCCGGAAGCACCCGTCGCGGCCCCGGCGGCCCCCGCACCGCAGCCCGCCCGCCGGCGGATGGCCCGGGTCGTCTTCCGTCCCACGGCCGAGGGAGCGGTCGCCCTGCTCGGCTGCGTCCTGTCCGTGGCGATCTCCCGTACCGACATGATCGAGGTCGGCCAGTTCCACCGCGTCGCGCTGCTCGCCGCCGTAGCCGGGGCGGTCCTCCTGCTGTGGTCCGCGCGGCTCGCGTGCGCGGTGGCCTGGGGCCCGGTGGCGGAGGCCGTCGCGGCCTGGTCCGAACTCGCCCGCGGCTACGTCGGCTGGGACACCCACTACGTCATGATCGCCCTGCTCCTGGGCGTTGTCGCCGCGCTGTGCCTCGCCGCCGGGTACCGCGACGAGCGCTCGGGCGGCTTCGCACTGGTGGCGTTCTGGTTCACCGGCCTGACAGCCGTCTGGTTCTTCCTCGACGACCTGAACAAGATCGGTGTGTTCTACGTGCTGTTGCTGGGGGTGACGCTCGCGGTGGGCGCGCAGGTGCTCAAGGCGCGTACGGCAGCGGCGTCGAGCGCCCGCTGAGCGGCTCGGTCCGCCGGCGGTCGCCGGATCCCCCGATGTGCCACCGACACCGTTTCACCGTGCGGTGCGCACCGCGCTTCGGCACCACTCCAGCACGGCTTGATGGGGCTCTAAGGGGTGCTCCGTGATTCATGCGTAGTTGATCTTGAGGTTGTGGAGTACGGAGACTGCGCGGGTGGTGTCGTTGATCGTGTTGCTGCGTCGGCGGTGTCGGCGTAGGGCGCGGTGACCCCGGGCGACCATGGCTGACCTACTACGCCCCCGGCTTGGGGTGAGCTTCCCGCCAGGCGTCCAGCTTCTCTTCGGGCCACAGGGGCGTGCGCCCGACGTAGATGGGGGCAGGGAAGTCGGCACGGCTGCTGTTGAGGTTGGAGACGTGCTGGACGGTGACCTTGAGTCGTTCTGCCGCCTGTCGGGCGCCTGCGTATCCGGGAATCATGGCTGCCATAAACCGATTCCATTTCGATCGCCATAGCTGAACTCATCGCATAGCGTGTCGTAAGTCAACTAATTTTGAAGGGAGGTGACGGTCATGCAGCATGCTCAGCTGCAGCGGAAGTTCCGGGGAAGAAACAAGGCTCAGAAGTGGACCAAGCCTGACGACGGGATGGTGTCGGTGATGGTGCTGCCACTGGCCGTCACCAAACCCGCCGACCTGATGCGGCTGGAGAAGCTGTTCGGCGCAATGTGGTCGATCAAGCGGGCCGTCCAACGTGACGCCCGCGCCAAGGTCGATGCGTACTGGGCGGCGAAGCACGAGCGGGACCGGAAGGGGGCGAAGTCCGTACGACAGCGCCTCGGCCTGTCCCGTGAGGCCCTGGAACGCTGCGCGTACAGGCACCTGGAAGACGCCGGGCACCTCAAGCACCACGCCTCAAAGGCTCTGGCAATGCACATCGCTGACGAGGTATGGAACGGCGTGCAACGGCACCTGTTCGCCGACAACACGGGCAAGCGCTTCGGGCGGCCGAAGGTGGGCCAGTGGCACAACTTCACCCGGATTCCGGGCCGCGCCCGCTCGCATACCACCGTCAACAAGTGGGAGACCTTCCGCCTCGTCGGTTCTCTCCACGGCCACGCCATGGCCTACACCTGCGGTGGCCGGCACGATCTGATGCAACCGCGCCGGATGCCCAAGCCGACCGTGCCGGACGGCAAGGTGCCCACTGGCAAGACCACCGCATCCGGCAAGCCCGCGACGCGCAAGGCCACCTGGTGGGACCACATCGGCCCCCTCGCCGTCGTGTTCGCGTCAGGGCCCGACAGCCAGCGCGGTGACCTCGTGCTGCCCGTCCGCATCCCCCAGGGACCAAAGCAGTGGGCCAGGATCGAGCATTTCCTCAACAGCCCCGGCAGCTGGCACAAGGTGGACCTCGTACGCCGTCGCAAGGCCGGTGCGCCGGGCGGCTGGGCCTATGAGGCGCATCTGATGGTCCTCGGCCCCGGATACGCCTCACCGGCCGTCCAGATGATGCGCCAACAGGCCGCTGAGCTGGACCGTATCGGCGGGGTGGGCGGCAACGTATCCAACCTGTCGATTGTCTCCTTCCCCGCTGGCCTGGGCCCCGCCGACGGTGCGCCTGCATCCACGGAGATCACGCTCACGGACGAGGAGCGGGCACGGATGGAGAAGGCCGTGAAGAAGCGGCGGGGCCGTGCGCGGGCACTGGAACGCTCCCGCCGGGCGACGAACACCGCGCAGTACGGGCTGTCGAAGAAGCAGGTCCGACGTGCTGAGCGCCGAGTGGCCAAGGGGCTGCCAGAGAAGGCCGTCACCGTGCCCGGCGGTGCCCGCGATGCCCGTACGGACGGAGTACCGAAGCAGGCATTCCGACGCGACCGGCTCTCCGCCAACTACCGAGAGCAGCGCGCCCGGCAGGCCGAAGCCGCCGCCTCGATGGCGGAGCACCGCCGACACCGCGCCCGCACCGTGGCCCGGCAGATCATCGCCTCCCACGGCCCGAACCTGACAGTCGAGGACTGCGATATCCGCACCTGGTACCGGCTGTGGGGCAAGCGCCTCTCGCAGACCACACCCGGCATGCTGATCTCGGCCCTCGACCGCGAATGCCGGGCAGCGGGCGGCAGGCTCGTACGGGCCTCCACCTGGTCAACAGCCCTGTCACAGCACTGTCTGTGCGGCGAACGCGTCACCAAGACCCTGCGGGACCGTGAGCACAAGTGCATTGCCTGCGGCATTGTCGGCAAGCGCGACCTCGTATCCGCCGCCCTGGCCACCTTCGTCCGACTCACCGATGCGGACGACCCCAAAACCGCGCATCTGGACAGCAGCCTGTCCCGGCACGCACAGATCATTTTCGGAGAAGGGCTGGAAGAAGCCCTGAGTGAGTCAACCACACCGTGCCAGAACACCTCTCGGGGTGCTGGTCGCGTGGCAGTTCCGCGTCAGCGCGGGACCTCTGCTCACCGGACCGCCGCCCGGCGGGACCGAGCAACCCCAGCTGAGACGCCATTCGGTGACCACGCTGGAGCGCCCGGCCCCCGCCACGGCTGCAACCCGCAGCTCACCCTCTGGTGAATTGCGGATCAAGTCTTAGCCTGGAGGAATGGGCCCCGATGTGGTCACGCTGTTCCTCTGCGGCGATGTGATGCTCGGCCGCGGCGTGGACCAGATCCTGCCGCATCCGGGGGATCCGGCCCTGCGGGAGGGGTTCGTCCGCGACGCCCGCGACTATGTGGCGCTCGCGGAGGAGGCGACCCGCCCCATTCCCCGGCCGGTCGATTTCACCTGGCCGTGGGGGGACGCGCTGTCGGTGCTCGAGGACGCCGCCCCCGCCGCCCGGGTGATCAATCTGGAAACCAGCGTCACGCAGAGCGACACCTACGCGCCCGGCCAGGGCATCCACTACCGGATGCACCCCGCGAACCTGCCCTGCCTGGCCGCCGGCCGCCCCGACGTCTGCGTACTGGCCAACAACCACGTCCTGGACTTCGGCCGCCCCGGACTGACGGAGACGCTCGGCACCCTGGCGGACGGGGGGCTACGGACGGCGGGGGCGGGTGAGGACCTCGCGGCGGCGCAGCGGCCGGCGGTCGTTCCGCTGGGAGGCGGGCGCCGGGTGCTGGTCTTCTCCTTCGGGATGCCGTCCAGCGGGATCCCGCGCCTGTGGGCCGCGACCGCGGAGCGCAGCGGGGTCGTCTTCGTGGCCGGGCCGTCGGAGGCCGCCGCGGCCGAGGTGACCGGGCGGGTACGGCAGGAGAAACGGCCGGGCGATGTGGTGGTGGCCTCCGTGCACTGGGGCTCCAACTGGGGCTACCCCGTCTGCCGCGAGCAGGTCGCCTTCGCCCATGCGCTCATCCACGGCGGCGTGGACGTCGTCCACGGGCACTCCTCGCACCACCCCCGCCCCCTGGAGCTCTACCGGGGAAAGCTCATCCTCCACGGGTGCGGCGACTTCATCGACGACTACGAGGGCATCACCGGCTTCGAGCGCTACCGCGACGACCTGCGCCCCCTCTACCTCGCCTCGCTGGAGCCGGACACCGGCAGGCTGCACGAGCTGCGGATCGCGCCCCTGCAGGCCTGGCGGATGCGCCTGCGCCACGCCACGCCCGAGGACACCCAGTGGCTGCGGGCACTCCTCGACCGGATCGCCGGCGGCTTTGGCCCGTGTGCCGTCGACGGGGCGGAGGGCATGCTCACCCTCCGCCCGGCGTCATAGGACACGTCCTAACGCCCCGCGATCGCCTCGGCGAGGGCGAGGATCCGGCGGGCGTCCTCGACGTGCAGGTTCTCGATCAACCGGCCGTCCACGGTGACGACGCCGCGCCCTTCGCGGGTGGCGAGGTCGAACGCCTCGATGATCCGTCGTGCATGGTCGATCTGGGCGTCCGACGGAGCGAAGACCCGGTTGCACGGCTCGACCTGCGAGGGGTGGATCAGCGTCTTGCCGTCGAAGCCGAACTGCCGCCCCTGGACGCACTCGGCCTCGAACCCCGCCGCATCCCGGACGTCGTTGTAGACCCCGTCCAGGATCACCTTGCCGGACTCGCGGGCCGCCAGCAGCGCCAGCGACAGCCCGGTCAGCAGCGGCGCCCGGCCGGGGACGTGTTCGGCGTGCAGTTCCTTGGCCAGGTCGTTGGTGCCCATCACCAGCACGGTGAGCCGTTCGCTCGCGCCGGCCACCGCACGGGCGTCCAGCATGGCCCGCGGCGTCTCGACCATCGCCCAGATCGCCGTACGGTCCGGGGCGCCGGCCGCCTCCAGGGCCCGCTCCACCTCCCGTACGGTCGCGGCGGACTCCACCTTGGGCACGACGACCGCGTCCGGACCGGCCTCGGCGGCGGCCCGCAGATCGTCGGCGTGCCAGGCGGTGCCGGGCCCGTTGACCCGGATCGTCACCTCGCGGTGGCCGTACTCGCCGGAAGCCGCGGCGGCCGCGACCCGCTTGCGGGCGTCGGCCTTCGCGTCGGGGGCGACCGCGTCCTCCAGGTCGAGGATGAGCGCGTCGGCGGGCAGCGACTTGGCCTTCTCCAGGGCGCGTTCGTTGGCGCCCGGCATGTAGAGCACGGAGCGGCGCGGCCGCAGGGTCGCGTCGGACATCGGAGCTACTCCTTCTCGGCGGCTGCGTAGGCGTCGCGCAGCTCGGGGTCGCGGGCGGCGAGGGCGTCCGCGAGCCGGGCCACCACCTGGCACTGCTTGTACGTGGCGTCGTCCTGCATCTTGCCGTCGATCATCACCGCGCCGGTGCCGTCGCCCATCGCCGCGATGACCTGGCGGGCCCAGGCGACATCGGCGGGCGCGGGTGAGAAGACCTTCTTGGCGATGGGGATCTGCACCGGGTGCAGGCTCCATGCGCCGACACAGCCGAGCAGGAACGCGTTACGGAACTGGTCCTCGCAGGCGGTGGTGTCCTTGATGTCGCCGAACGGCCCGTAGTACGGCAGGATCCCGTGCGCCGCACAGGCATCGACCATCCGCGCGAGGGTGTAGTGCCACAGGTCCTGCTGGTAGGTGGCCCGCGGCGCGCTGCCGTCCGGGCCGTGCGGGTCCTCGCGGACGAGATATCCGGGGTGGCCGCCGCCCACCCGGGTCGTCTTCATCCGGCGGCTGGCCGCCAGGTCGGCGGGGCCGAGGGAGATGCCCTGCATCCGGGGGCTGGCCCCGGCGATCTCCTCCACATTGGCGACGCCGGTGGCGGTCTCCAGGATGGCGTGGACGAGGATCGGCCGCTGGATCTGCGCCTTCGCCTCCAGCTGGGCGAGCAGCCGGTCGACGTAGTGGATGTCCTCGGCGCCCTCCACCTTCGGCACCATGATCACGTCGAGCTTGTCGCCGACCTCGGTGACCAGCGTCAGCAGGTCGTCCAGCGCCCACGGCGAGTCCAGGCTGTTGATCCGCGTCCACAGCTGCGTCTCGCCGAAGTCGGTGGCCCTGGCGATCTCCACCAGGCCGGACCGGGCCGCTTCCTTGCGGTCGGCGGCGACCGCGTCCTCCAGATTGCCGAGCAGTACGTCGACGGTGGGGGCGATGGCCGGCACCTTCGCCGCCATCTTCGCGTTGCCCGGGTCAAAGAAGTGGATCATCCGGGACGGCAGGAACGGCACGTCCCGCACCGGCGTCGGCGCACCGACGGCCAGCGGGCGGAAGAAGTCCTTCGGAGAGCGCATGCAGTCTCCCTGGTCGGATCGAGGGGTGCGGGGCCGCCGACGGGATCCGGCGGCCATCCGGCCCTCACTTTAGGGGCGCGGGGCGGTAACGCTACTGGCCAGTACGTGTGCCGTTGGTCACCGTCTGCAAGCGCAGGCCACCACCTCGGCCCCACCCGCCCCGACACTCCGCGAGGCGGCCGCCGGGGCTCAATTGCGCCCTATTGGCGGTGCGTTGCCCTCACTGCGTCCGGCTGGAGGACCGACGGGCCCGGCGTTTCGGCCGGCACCACCTGGCGCGGCCGCTCGCCCGCTCACCGCACGACGGCGAACGGCCCCCGCCCCTCGGTGCCGTCGGGCAGCCGCCAGCCGGCGGTGACATGTCCCCGGATCCGTGCCGCACCTGTGGCGGAAGCGTCGTGGTGGGCCTCGAGGACGCGGTGCACGCGGACGGCCAGCCGGCCGCCCGGCCGGTCCCCGGGGCCGGATGCGACACCGGTCCCGGTCTCCACGACGAGATCCGTGCCGTCCGGCCCGCTGGCCACCACCGTGGACCCGGCCACCGCCGCATGGCCGGCCGCATCACCGGTCTCCGTGAAGTCCCTGGTGACGGACCGGTCCACGGCATCGCTGACGTTCTGGTCCTGCGGCTCCGCCTCGCCCCTGATCAGCGCGACGAGTTGGGCCACGAGAACCGGGTCGTGGGTGCCGTCAAAGACCCACCGCCGCCCCAGCACCCCGTGCTCGGTGGTGCCGACGAGCGCATGGCCGGCCCCGTCGAGCGGCGCACCCCGGTACGTGAGCGGAACCAGATACGTCACCGGCCGGTCGCCGGACCCGTCGCTGACCACCATGAACTCGATCCCGACCGCGCCCTGTGGGTCATCGAGCCGGAAACCGCCGGCCTTGCTCAACTCCGGTGTGCGGGACTCCCGGCCGAGGTACCAGGGCTGACCGGGAAGCCACGCCGTCAGAAGCTCCAGTTTGCCGGGTGTCAGCGTGACGTGGTGGATGACAGCCATAGCGCGAATTCCTCCCGTAGCCCTGGCCCATGATCCCGGCTCACCTTGCCACCGCCCGGACGGCGGAGCCTATTCGCGGAGGCGGATTCCCTTGACCGCGGTGTCGAACATCGGCCGGTACTCCTGCCATTGCTCGTTCGGTGCGGAGAGATAGACCACGTACTGCGTGTTGTCGGCGCCGCTGAAGGCCAGCTCCACCCCCCGGTACTCCCGCACGTCCCCCATGAACGTGAACTCCCAGTACCCGGCCGGCCGTCCCCGGAACGTCGTGGGGCCCATCCTGACCCGCTCATAGTCCCGGTTGTCGCGACGCGTCTGGGCCTCTTCGGTCTCGCGCCAGTGCCGGAGCGGATCGGACCCCGCGAACTCGACGACATTGACGCGCAGGCCCACCAGCTGGGTCGGGTCGATGTAGCCGAGCTCACCGCCGGGCAACTTCTTGAAGGTCCAGCCGTCCCGTACGGGGACGGAGAAGCCCTGGGCCGCCTTCTTGAGGTGGTATCCGGCGGGAAGCGGTGGCGGCGGGGAAGGGCTGGGCTGCGGAGGGCGGGAGGAGGCGCGGGCCTTGGGCGGAGGGGCGTCCGTCGAAGCGGCACTGTCCCCGGGCCACAGCACCACGCCGCCCGTCACGGTGGCGGCGGCCACCACCGCTGCGACGCACCACAGTGCCGCGCGGCGGCCGCGCCCGCGCCGCCCTGGCGCAGGGGCCACGGAGTCGCCCACCCGCTCCGGCCGCGTGGGCGGCTCGAGGGAGGCGGTTCCGGGGGCGGCGATCCCGACGGAGGCGATCCCGAGGGCGTCGGTCCCCGTCCCGGTCGCGCGGCTCAGGAGACGTTCGGCCTCGTGGGCGTCCATGCGCCGGCCGGGATCCTTCACCAGCAGGCCCTCGATCACCGGGGTCAGGTCTCCGGCGCCGCGCGGGGGTTCGTGCGCGTCCACGGCGATGGCGTACGCCGTCTCGATCGCGGTGTCCCGCTGGAACGGGTGACGCCCTTCGACCGCCTGGTACAGCGTCGCTCCGAGGGACCACAGGTCACAGGCGGGGCCGGGCTCGGCGATCCCGGGCCGCAGGCGTTCGGGCGCGAGGTACTGGACCGACCCGACGAGCTCGCCGGTCCGGGTCAGCGACGGCGTTCCGGACTCCACGGCGATCCCGAAGTCGGTGAGGACGATGCGCCCGTCGTGTCCGAGCAGAACGTTGGCGGGCTTGACGTCCCGGTGCAGCACCCCGGCGTCGTGCGCGGCGCGCAGCGCGGCGGCCATGCCGCGTCCGATCCGGGCCGCTTCGCCGGGCTCCAGCGCACCCTGCCGCTTCACCACGTCGCTCAGCGTGACCGAGGGGATGTACTCCATCACGATGCACGGCAGGCCCTCGTCATCGACGACGTCGTGCACCACGATCACGTTGGGGTGGGTGATCCGGGCGGCGCTGCGGGCCTCGCGGCGGGTGCGCTCGTACAGCCGCTGGATCTCATCGTCCTGCAGGTGCGGCGGAAGGTGCAGTTTCTTCACGGCGACGTGCCGGCCGAGCAGTTCGTCCTCCGCCCGCCACACCGTGCCCATACCGCCGCGGCCCACACGCTCCACCAGCCGATAACGGTTGGCTATGAGCCGTCCCAGATCGGACACTGTGTGACCTACTTTTCCCCGCACGCCCGAACAGATTGCGGAAGCACCATAAGCGCGTGCCGGTTGCATGGCCATGGCAGCCGATTTCCCGGGCGCCGAGAAGGTCCCGCAGGTCGGTGATCTCGTAGCCGCGGGCGCGGACGGCGTCGATGATCCCGGGCAGGGCCTGTGCGTCGAGTACGGAGTCCCGCCCGTCCCGCGAGCCGACGTGCATCTGAAGGATCGCGCCGGCTTCCAGGGCGCCGACTGCGCGGCGGACGGCCCTGCGCACGGACATGCCGCCCGGCGTACCGAGGTAGCCGTTGGTGTCGGTGGTGAACTCGATATCGGCGAATCCGAGGGCATTGACCTCGGCGATCTCCTGCGGGGAGGTTTCGCTGTAGGGGAAGCGGAAGAACGGCAACGGCGCCGCCCCGGTGGCGGCGCGAAGGGCCCGGTCCGCCTTCAGCACGTCCGCCGCCCGCTCCGAGGGGCGCAGCGCCGCGAAGTGGGGGTGGCTGTAGGAGTGGTTGCCGATTCCGTGTCCGGCCGCCGCGAGGGTACGGGCCTGTGCGGGGTAGCGGTGGGCGAAGTCACCGGTCAGGAAGAAGGTGGCCGGGGCGTGCCGGCGCCGCAGCACGCCGAGAACCGTGGCGATGCCCTTCTCGTTCCATGCCGCGTTGAACGTCAGCGCCATCACGCGCCGCCGCGTGCGCATCGTGCGGTTCTCGGACCCGTACAGCTTCCGCACCGCATCCGGGGCGGGGCAGCCCCCGGTCACCGCCCGCGGACGGTCGCCCGGCGGCGACGCGGCCACGCCGCTCTGCCCGCCGGCGGGGACGGCAGCCGCGCCCAGCATCGCCACGGCCAGCAGCCCCCGGGCGGCCCGTCCCACGGCCTTCGAGAAAGGAGTCACACGCAAGCCATCGGCGCCCGAAGCACCGGAGTTGAGCCGACTGCGCGCGCACCGGTCGCATGCGGACCTCGGGACCGGCGTGCCCCTGGACGGTCAGCCCTCCAGGCCCGCGTCCCGTGCCAGCAGTGCCGCCTGTACCCGGTTCTCGCAGCCCAGCTTGGCCAGGATGCGGCTCACATAGGTCTTGACCGTCGCCTCGCTCATGTGGAGCCGCCGGCCGGCGTCCGCGTTGGAGCGGCCCTCGCCCAGGAGGGCCAGGACCTCCAGCTCGCGGTGCGTCAGTGTCTCCAGCCGGCGGCGGGCCTGCTCGGCGCGGAGCGCGGCCCGGCCGGACGCCAGCGAGTCCACGACATGGCGGGTGGCGCCCGGCGACAGGTACGCGTCTCCGGCCGCCGCGGCGCGCACCGCGCGGATGAGTTCCGCGGGCGCCGAGTCCTTGAGGAGAAAGCCCGCACTGCCCTCGGTCAGCGCGCGCAGCACGTTCTGCTGCGCACCGAAGGTGGTGAGGATCAGTACCCGGGTGTCGGGCACGGTCCGGCGCAGTTCGGCCAGGGCCGTCAGCCCGTCCATGACCGGCATCTGGATGTCGAGCAGCGCCACATCCACCCGCTGGGCGCGGGCCAGTTCGATCGCTTCGCGGCCATTGGCCGCCTCCGCGACCACGTCGATGTCGTCGGCCGAGGTGAGAATCATCCTGATGCCGGCCCGTATGAGCGGCTCGTCATCCGTGACGAGAACCCTGATCACGACTCTCGCCTCTCCTGCGCTGTTCTGGGCGGTCGTCCCCGCGGCCACCCCGACATCATCCCCGGACGGGCCGCCCGCCCGGACGTCAGGGGCCCGGTCCCCTTCAGTTCTGGGCCTCGAAGGACTTCTTCTCGATCAGCTTGCCGTCCTTGAAGCAGAACCGGAACACCGGCTCCTTGTCCCAGCTGCTGCTGGTCTCGGAGGACATCAGCGTGAGGCACTCGGCCCCCTTGGGCTCGGGCGGCGCGCCCTTGTCCAGATCGTCGGTCAGGAACGTGTTCCCGTGCGGCAGCTTCTCGCGGACCTCCGCCTCGGACCGGCCCACCTGCATCGCGTCGTACTGCTTCGGCTCGATCATGCCCTTGTCCATCTCACTGATGAGGAAGGCCACCCCGATCACGACGGCGATCACCACCAGCAGACCGATCAGTGCCGCCAGCCCGCAGCCAATGGCTATGCCGCTTCGCCTCTTGTCCCTGCTCATTGCCTTGGCCAGCTCCTTCGGCAGACCGTCCCGGTCGATGACCGGATCACCCTCGCCGAGGGCGCCCGCCGGGTTCTGCCGCCGAACGTCGTCCGGGGGACCGACGAAGGGTGTCGCCGCGTTCGGGGACGGATGCCTCGGGGCCCCGCCCTCCGGCGAGGTGTACGGCAGCACGCCCGCCAGCCGGAAGCCGCCGTCCGCCGTCGGGCCCGCGTGCACCATGCCGCCGATGAGCCGGGTCCGCTCCCCGAGCCCGGTCAGCCCCTGACCGCCGCTCACCACACTCCGGCCGGTGTCCGTCGTCTCGGGGGCGGGGCCGTTCGCGACTTCGACGACCAGCGCGTCCGGCTCGTACCGCAGCTCGATGGTGATCGAGGCGCCCGGGGCGTGCTTGTGGGCGTTGGTCAGGCCCTCCTGCGCGACGCGGTACGCCGCGTGATCGGCGGTCGGGGCGAGCGGGCGCGGTTCACCGGAGCGCCGCAGCTCCACGGCCGCACCCGCGCCCCGGGACGCCTCCACCAGGCCCTCGATGCCTGCCACCCCGCGCGACGGCGCCGTGGCCTCCTCCTCCCCCATGGCCTTGAGGGCATGCGGGGCGCCGTCCTGGCCAGGGGCCTCCGTGCCGTCCCGCAGCAGCCCCACCACCTCGCGCAGCTCGTGCATCGCGGCCACCGACGCCTCCCGCAGCACCCCCACGGCCTCCCGCTGCCGACCGGTCAGCTCCCGGTCCACCTCCAGCGCGCCGGTGTGCACCGCGATGAGGGTGAGCTGATGGCCGAGGCTGTCGTGCATGTCCTGCGCGATGCGCTGGCGCTCCCGCATCCGGGCCTGTCCGGCGATCATCGCGCGCTCGCGCAGCAGCTGGGCGTTGTACTCGCGCAGGGTGCCCTCCAGTGCGCGGCGCTGCGACCAGTAGCGGCTGATCAGGCCGGGTACGACCATCATGACCAGCGGCAACGGGGCGGCGACGGCAAAGGCCGCCGGGGAGCCGGGCGCCTCGTACAGGACGGTCAGGCCGAGGGTGAGGACGTACGCGACGGTGAAAGTGCCGGCCGCCTTGCCGACCCCGTCGATCCGTCGCCCGGCCGACCAGGCGGCGACGAGGACCAGCGGGCTGAGGCCGGCGAACACGGGCATGCCCACGGCGGCGAGCAGGAGGACGGTCGCGGGAAGCACCCGGCGCAGCAGGGTCAGCAGCTTGGCGGCGACGGCCACCGCGCCGATCTGCAGGGGGCCGCTGTCGGCCAGGGCCTCGGCGCCCGCCGCCAGCAGCCCGATCACCGTGCTCAGCAGCAGTTCGCCCACGATGCGCCAGGGGGTCCACATCCCGGGGGCGAACAGTGCCCGGCCCGGATCGGTCAGCCGCCGGGGCGCCGAGCGCAGCCCGGCCGTCAGCGCGTGGCGAGCCGATGCCACAAGGTCCCTACGTTCCGTACGAGTCACGCGGCCACGGTAGGCAGCGACAGCCGGGCAGCGCACCCGCCGTCGGTCTCGATGGCCAACGACGAAAGTCGCACCGGGGCAGCGGAACGGCATCGGGCCGACTACGTGAGGGGCACGATCCGCGCGTCGATGGCCGCGATGGCCAGTTGGACCCGGTTGTCGCAGCCGAGCTTGGCCAGCAGCCCGCTCACCCGTCTCTTCACGGTCGGCTCGGTCAGTTTCAGCCGGGCCGCGATCGCCGCGTTGGACAGACCGCCGCCCACCAGGGCAAGGACCTCCCGCTCCCCCTCGGTCAGACGGTCCAGGCGTGCCGCGGCGGCCGCGGAGGCGGCGGGCACCGCCGCGCTCGCCAGCCTGAGGACGCGTCGGGTCACGGACGGGGAGAGCATCGCGTCTCCCCGGTGCACGGCCCGTACCGCTGCCAGCAGATCCTCATGGTGCGTGTTCTTGAGCAGGAACCCCGAGGCGCCGGCCTCCACCGCCGCGTCCACATGCGCGTCGAGGTCGAACGTGGTGAGCAGCAGGACGGCGGGAGGATCCGGCAGCGCGGTGATCCGCCGGGTCGCTGCCAGGCCGTCCAGACGAGGCATCTGGATGTCCATGATCACGACATCGGGCCGGTGTTCCCGTACGGCGTCGATCGCGGTCGCGCCGTCCCCCGCCTCCGCGACGACGGTGATGTCCGCACCGCTGTCCACGATCATGCGCAGCCCGGTACGGATCAGGTCCTCGTCCTCGACGAGAAGTACTCGGATCACCGCCTCACCGTACCGGGGGAGACTTTCGTTCGGCGGGTCCTCCTGCGGGGTGAGGGCCGATCGGCCCCTGAGGCTGATCACCGGGCGACGATCCGCTGCCAGGCTGGTGGCATCGGTTCCGCACCGGCGAGAAGCGCCGCGCACCGTGATCAACATGATCAGCCGGAGGGTGCGGACGGCCGATTTCCCGCCAGCCGTCACCGCTCGCCCGAGGCGTCCGTGCTCTCCGCCGTCCTCGCGCCCGGTGCGAAAGATCGGAATTGCCTCATGTCCATAGCCGCCAAGAAGGCCGTACGGGCCGGCGCGCTGAGCGCAGCCGCCGTCGTGATCGCCACCGCAGTCGTCGGATGCGACGGCAACAGCCCCTCGAAGTCGTCACGCCCTTCGAACGACGCGTCCTCGTCCTCCTCGGCGCGTTCCGGCCCGGCCACCAGCGCGCTGCCGGCTTCGCTGACCGGGCAGAAGCTCCGCTGGACCACGTGCGCGGCACCGACTCCCGCGCAGGGCGGTGGCAAGGCACCGGGCGGCGCCTGGGAGTGCGCCACGCTCAAGGCACCCCTCGACTACGCCAAGCCAGGCGGCGAGACGATCGACCTCGCGCTGATCCGCGCCAAGGCCAAGGACCAGGGCACCCGCATCGGCTCGCTGATCTTCAACTTCGGCGGTCCCGGCGGCTCCGGCATCACCGGGCTCCCCGGCCTCGCCAAGGACTACGACACCCTGCGCTCGCGCTACGACCTGGTCAGCTTCGACCCGCGCGGCGTCGGCGGAAGCGCGGGCGTGACGTGCCTGAGCGACAAGGAGACCGACGCCTCGGCCGCGATCGACGGCTCGCCGGACGACGCGTCCGAGCTCAAGGCCGCGGCCGACGCCAACAAGAGGTACATCGAGAGCTGCAAACGGAACTCCGGCACCACACTTCCGCATGTGGACACCGTGAGCGCCGCCCGCGACATGGACCTCATGCGTGCGGTCCTCGGCGACAGGAAACTGAACTACTTCGGCATCTCGTACGGCACCAAGCTCGGCGGCGTCTACGCCCACCTCTTCCCCAAGAACGTCGGACGCGCGGTGCTGGACGCCGTGGTCGACCCGACCGAGGATCCGCTCCAGGGCGCCATCGGCCAGGCGAAGGGCTTCCAGCTCGCGCTGAACAACTACATGAAGGACTGCGCCGCCACGAAGGGCTCCGCGTGTCCGACCGGCGGGGGCGGGGACGAGGGCAGCCAGAAGCTCGCCGCGCTGCTGAAGAAACTCGACCAGCACCCGCTGCCCACCGAGGGCGGCCGCAAGCTCACCCAGGACCTGGCGCTCACCGGCGTCGTGGCCGCGCTCTACGACAAGGAGAGCTGGGAGCCGCTGACGATGGCGCTGACCGAGGCGACGACGCGCGGCCAGGGCAATGTGCTGCTGGCGCTCGCCGACAGCTACAACGGCCGTGACGAGCAGGGCCGTTACCACAACACCGCCGCCGCGAACCGTGCCATCAGCTGCGTGGACGACAAGCGGCGCTACACCGTCGCCGATGTGAAGGCGAAGATGCCGGAGTTCCGCAAGGCGTCGCCGGTCTTCGGCGAGTCCATGGCCTGGGGCATGACCGGCTGCACCGGCTGGCCGGTCGCCGGCAAGACCGACCGGACCGAGGTCGGCGCCAAGGGGTCGGCCCCGATCGTCGTCATCGGCAACACCGGCGACCCGGCCACCCCGTACGAAGGTGCCAGGAAGATGGCCGGGGAGCTGGGCGACGGCGTGGGCATCGAGCTCACCCTCAAGGGCGAGGGCCACGGCGGCTACAACAGCGGCAACCCCTGCCTGAAGAAGGCCGTGGACGGCTACCTGCTGGACGGCAAGGTCCCGGCAGCCGGCACCACCTGCGCATAACGCCGGCCGCGTACGACGCAACTCGGGCGCCACGGGCTGCCTTCCGGCGGACACCGCAGAAGGCAGTGCCCGCTCCCGAGTTGCGAGATGCGGGACCCCACCACCGGCAGTAGCGTGGATCTACCGGCCGCATTGCCACTGGCTCCCCTTTCGCGGAGAAAGAGCCAGGGCTGGAGCCCTTCATCACAGCAATGTCATGTGCCCGGTAAGCCGGTGGCCAAGTGCCTCTCCTTTTCCGGGGCCTGAGGTTGCGGGAAAGGGGAGACCGTGGGTCAGACGGACACCCTCATTGCCATTGAGAAGGCCGAGGTGGGGTACCGCGAAGGTTTCTCAAACGGCCATTACAACAACAACCAGAAGTATTCGCCGACCGTTCCCGGACTGGAGTGGTCACAGAACCAGGCATGGTGTCAGACCTTTCAGTCCTGGGCCTTCCAGCAGGCCGACGTGAAGAGCCTGGCACCGGTCACCGCCTCGTGCGCGGCCGGTGTCAACTGGTACAAGAGCCGCGGCAGGTTCTCGTACTATCCCGCGATCGGCGCGATGGTGTTTTTCGGCCACACGGGAGGAACGCACGTCGGGCTCGTCTACAAATACGACGCCGACACCGTGTACACCATCGAAGGAAACACCAACGCCAACGGTTCGGCCGAGGGCAACGGCGTATACCTGAAGAAGCGGGCCCGCAGGGATAATTACGTCTACGGTTACGGGCTGCCGGATTTCGCGGACGGCATTGTCACGGCCGACCCGGGTCTGAAGAACAAACCCGGGTGTACCTATCTGGCCACCGCCGAGTCCCGTGAGTTCGATGCGTCGCCCGAGACGCCGCTCGAGGCGGCGTTGCCGTGGGTGTCCTCGGAGCAGCTCGTCTGGGCGGCCACCCACGCCATGGCCGAGGAACAGGCCATGGGGGAGGGCAACGGCAACCCGGCGGACGATGTGGCCCTGGTGCAGGACGCGTTGGAGAAGGTCATGGGCGTCACCCCGGGCGACCCGCACTCCGTGTTCGAGGCGGAGACGCAGCAGCTTTTCGAGAGGTTCTGCCGAGAGAAGCTGGGCTACTCCGAGGCGGACGGCGATGGCGTCCCCCGCACGCAGGAGCTGGTCGAACTGGGCAAGCGGTCAGGGCTGTTCAACGTACGGGCGGGCTCGTCGCCGGCCCTGGAGCTGCCCTCGGTCAGCCTGAACCAGGTGATCTGGGCCTCGACGCACACTGCCGAGGAGGAGCAGGCGCAGCCGGCCGGGTCCGCCAACGCGCGGGCCGATGTTGCTCTGGTGCAGGACGGGCTCGAGAAAGTCATGCATACGGCCGTCACCGACGAGCGGGGGCTCTTCGAGACCGCCACCCAGGCGCTCTACGACGAATTCCGCCGTACGATGCTGCACTTCGCCGGCAGTGACGCCGCCGGGGCACCCGGCGGGCAGTCGCTGACGGAGCTCGGGCAGCGCGCCGGACTGTTCCGGGTGAGTGCCGGTTCCCCGTCGGCGGGCGGGGCGCCGGGCGCCGACGGCACGGGGAAGATCGACCCGAAGCAGGTGACGTTCGAGCGGTACACGGGCCAGAGCCAGGGCATGCTGGAGACCTGGATCAGGGCGGCGTGTGCGGCGGCCGGAGCCCAAGCGAGCCTCCACTGGATCAAGGGGATCCAGCTGGCCGTCTCGCGCGAGTCGTCCGGCAACCCCAACGTCTGCAATCTGTGGGACAGCAACGCCATCACGCCGCCCGGCTTCAGCAAGGTCAAGGACTTCGGGGACGGCTATCGGCCCGAAGAGCCGCTACGAAGGCTGAACGGCGAGCTCACTCCGTTCCAGTGCTCCCGGGGCATCCTGCAGTGCATCCCGCAGACGTTCGCTCAGCGCCATGCCCCCAATACCTCGATGAGCATCTACGACCCTGTGGCATCGATCGCCGCCGCGATCCGGTACGTACGCACCAAGTACGGCGTCGCCATCGACGGTTCCAATCTCGCCGCGAGGGTCCAGCAGTTCGACCCCAACCGCCCCCCTCACGGCTACTGACGTTCGCCGGCGCGCGACCCTACCGCCAGGCCCGCTTACGGACCGCACCGGTAGGGTCGCGCGCATGGGTGAGGGGCTGGACGCGATCGATTGGGCGGGGCTGCGGCACAATCACGGGTCCGCCGAGGATGTGCCCGGGCTGCTGCGCCGGTGCGCGGGCCCGGATCCGGCGGACTCCCAGCACGCGGCGGACGATCTGCTCGAGCTCCTGTTCCACCAGGGCGGATGGATCTGCTCCGCCGCCGCGGCCGCACTTCCGTTTCTGCTGCGCCTGGCCTCCGAGCCGGATGTGCCGAGCCGGAGCACGGTGCTGGATCTGCTGGCCACGCTCGTGGCGGAGGCCGGGGAGGTCCGTGAACGGTTCCTGGCCGCCGGCTGGGCCCCGGCCTGGGAACGGGGCCTGCCCGACATGCTGGCCCTGCTGGACGATCCCGATCCGGAGATCCGGGGGGCCGCGGCAGGCGTGATCGGTGACTGCACGAGCCCCGGCGAGCGCACCCTGCCCGCGCTCCTGCGGTGCTGGCACGCGGAGAGCGAGCCGGCGACCCGTCTCGACCTGGCTCTGGCACTCGGCCGGGCGGTCCGGCGCGCGCCGGCCGGCGACCGGGCCGACGAGGTCCGTGCGGTCCTTCGTGGGCTGCTCGCCGCCGCGGAACCGCAGCTCCGGCTGGCGGCGGTGCACGCCCTCGCGCCGAGCGACCCCGATCTGCCGGCGCGATGCCTTGACCACGTACTGGACGCGCTCCGGGATCCGGGCGTCGAGCTGTGGCGGCACACCGGCTCGGCGGGGCGCGGGGTGCGGGGTGTCCAGGTCTGGACGGCGAAACTCTTCTCCGGCCCGTCCCCTGCCTTCGCGCTCGGCCTGCTGGCGGACCATCCCGACGACGAGCGGCGCATCGGCGCCTTGGGGCAGGCAGGTCACCTGCTGGCCAGGTGGCGCTCACCGGCGCCCGAGCTGCTGCCGGTGATCGTCGCGCGGCTGGACGACCCGGTCGCCGAGGTGCGTTTCCGCGCGGTCGAGCTGCTGGCCTGCCTTGGCCCGTCGGCCGCCGCTCCTGCCGACGGGGTCGCCGATCTGCTGGCCGACAGCGCCGCCCGGCCGACACGCGGGGGCGAGACCGTGGGCGAGGCGGCCTTGTGGGCGTTGGCGCGGCGGAACGATCCGCGGTGCGTGCCGGGCCTGGTCGAGCTGCTGGCCGGCACCCCGTCCGGCTTCGCGTCCGTCACGTCCTTCTACCCCGCCGACCCGTTCCACTTCGTGGTCCTCCCTTCGCTCCACGAGGCACTGGCCTGCCTGCCGGACCACGTCGAGGCGCTCCTGCCGGCGATCTGCGAGCGCCTCGGCACCGACACGGACGTCCGCCTGCTCGAGCAGCTCTGCCGGACGCTCGCCGACTGGGGACCCAGCGCGCAGGCGGCCGTACCGCAGCTTCGCCGCCTGCTGACGAACGACCGCACCTGGATCCCGGCCGCGCAGGCCTTGGCCGGCATCGGGGCAGCGGACGACACGGCCCGCGATCTGCTGCTGGCACGGTCGACCGCCGACGGTGCGGACGCCGAACTTGCGGCATGGGCGTACTGGAGGACCGGCGGCGACCCCGGCCCGGCCCTGAAGGTGCTGGGTCCCGCCGCTACCGCGGACCGCTTCCCGCACCTCGCCCTGCGCAAGCTGGCCGACCTCGGCCCGCACGCCGTCGGCCACGCGGACCGGCTCCGGACGTTGACCACCGCCACCGATACCTGGACCAGCGTCGAAGCCGCGCACGCCCTGTGGGCCGCGACCGGAGACACCGAGCACGCCGTCCCCGCCCTGCTCGCGGCCGTCGAGGAGCTGGCCGACGGCACATACGTGCCGGTCCGGCTCGCCGCGGTGCGCTACCTGACCCGCATCGGCCCCGCTGCCCGGCCCGCCGCCCGTCTCCTGCGCGGCGTCCCGCTCCTCGACCGGCGTCTTCGCTTCAGCGGCGGCTGGCGCGGCTTCGCCGAAGACGAAACCCTCCGCACCGCCGTCGACGAGCTGCTCGCGGCGACCGGCTGACCTGGGCAGTTGACACCGATCGGCCCCTCCGAACGCCGCACGGCTCGCGGCGCGCCGCGGCAGCGCGCTCCGGGCCGGCATCGGTGCCGGGCTCCCCGAGCAGGTCGCCATCGCGGCCGTCCTCGGCCTGCCGTGCGGGGTCCGGTCACCCCGCGCATCCCCGCAGGTCCTGGGTGAGTGTGCGCGTCGGGTCGGTGATCGTCCGCAGGATATGGGGCTTGGTGCGGCAGACCTGTCGGACCGCCTTGGCGAAGGCCGCCACCGCCGGATTCGTGGCGCTGTGCGACCAGGCGAGCGCGACGGTACTGGGGCTCACGCCCTCCACCGGTACGTAGACGATGCCGGAGCGCGGATAGAAGCGGGCGGCGGCGGCCGGTGTGATGCTGATCGCCCGGCCGGTCGCGACCGCCTGCAACTCATCGTCCGCACTGGAGACCTCGACCAGCCGCGGCATGTCCAGCCGCCGCCGGTATTCGGCACACATCCAGAAGTCCGCCCAGATCCGGTCGGGGCTGCGGCGCAGGACGAAGGGCTCGTTGAGCAGTTCGGTGATATGGACGTGCGGGCGGGTCGCGAAACGGTGGCGATGCGGCAGCACCGCGACCCGGGGCTCCGCGAAGAGCGGCTCCATCTTCAGGTCGCCGGCCTGGAACGGCGGGCGTACGAACGCCGCGTCGACCTCTTGGCTGTTGACGCCCGCCGACGGGTCGTCCCAGTCGTAGCGGCACATTTCGACTTCCACGCCGGGACATCGGCCCTCGAAGGCCTCGAGTATCAAGGGTGTCAGCTCCAGCGCCGCCACACCTTGGAACCCGACCTTGAGTCTGGCTCTTGTGCTGCTCGCCGCCTCGCGGGCCTGCCGCAGCGCCTCTTCGTGGTGGTGCAGGGCGTGTTCGGCCTCCGTGACGAATCTCCTGCCGGCCTCCGTCAGCTCCACCCGGCGAGTGGTCCGGTGGAAGAGCGCGACACCGAGCTCCGCCTCCATTTCCTTGATGCGTGCCGACAGTGCCGACTGGGCGACATGCAGGCGTTGGGCGGCGCGGGTGAAACTGAGTTCTTCGGCGACGGCTATGGCGTAACGGAAGTGACGCAATTCGATATTCATGTGTCCACCACAGGTGAGGAAGGGAAGGCCGGCCGCCCATGGACGGGCGTCCGAGCTTCAGCGGCCCCTGTTTTCCAGGTGGAGAGTTTCGTTGCCACCAGCCCCCCGTACAGCTCAAGCGACGCCCACACTGTAAACCACCGCAGAAATCGAGCGATGGTTCAACTCTGCAGGAAAGAAAGGGCGTTGACCGGAGTGGACGGAGGGTCTGGAGTGCGGTGATTCCCCGTCTCGGTGTCGATTCAGCCGGTGAGCCTCGATCGCGGCGCCGCCGGCCTCATCAGGGGGCCGGCCAGCTTGGTCAGGGCCGGGAAGACGACGTACGTGGCGAGCGGCGCAATGACCGCGACGATGACCAGGACGCGGACCGGAAGGGAAAGGGCGGCCAGATCCTCCCCCCAGATCAGCTGGAAGACCGTCAGCATCGGATAGATACCGACGAAGGTGAGAAGGGTCTGCTTCCAGCGCGGGGGTCGCCCGGGCGGTGCCGGGCGGGCCGGTTCGGCGCGATGCCGCGTGATCTGCTGTTCTTCCGGTGTGGCCGTCACGAATGCTCCCAGGTGTTTCCGCGCGGCCTGGTGCCCACCCCTACGGAAAACACCGAGCCGACTCGACGGATCGACGATAATCGCGCCGCACACCAGAAGAGAAAGACTAATTGCGGGCCGATTTATCGCAGCACCGTGCATAATCGGCCGTCTGCCCGATGTCTCGACTCCAGAGCCGGTTCACGGGCGCAGCAAAAGACCGGAACAGGAAGGATTAATTACCGGACGCGCAGGAATCCAGTACCGGGTTCGGCCCGGACGACCGGACGGGACACCGGCGGGGGTTCTTTGCCCCCGACGCCTCAGCCGCGTCCGGTGAACTGCTGACCGACCCCAAGTCCGCGCAGGCCGGCGAGGACCTGCGGGTCCTGGACGTCCAGCCAGTCGCAGAGCTGGCGGAAGGAGACCAGCCGGACGTCCTTGTGCTTCTCGTCGGCGATGTGCTTGACCGCCTCCTCGACGGCGTCCATGTAGATGCCGCCGTTCCACTGCTCGAAGTGGTTGCCGATGAAGAACGGTGCGCGGTTGGTCTCGTAGGCCCGCTTGAAGCCCCCGATGTACGCCCCCGCGGCCTGCTTGCGCCAGCCGGGGTAGTTGGCCGGCGGGGCCTTGGTGGAGTTCTTCGACTGGTTGGCCAGGATGTTGTAGTCCATCGAGAGGACCGGGAAGCTGTGGCCGGGGAACGGTATCCCCTGGAGCGGGAAGTCCCACAGGCCCTGCTTCTTGCCGGGCCAGACCTGGAGGCCGCCGGGCGAGCTGGCGTCGTACCGCCAGCCGCGCTTGCGCGCCGTGGGCAGCAGGTTGTCCTGGCCGAGCAGGCACGGCGTACGGCCGCCGACCAGCTCCTTGCTGTAGTCGAAGGGCAGCGGGTCGAGGTCGGTGAAGCCGGTGTTGGTCCGCCACTTGGTGACGAAGGACATGGCCTGCGTGATCTCGTCGTCCCACTGGGCGGGGGTCCAGTGCTTCACCGAACCCGGGCCCTCGCCGCAGAAGTGGCCGTTGAAGTGGGTGCCTATCTCGTGGCCCTCCAGCCACGCCGCGCGCACGTTCTTCAGCGTCTCCCTGATGTGGTCATCGGTGAGGTAGCCGATGTCGGAGGCGCCGACGGGGTTGTTCGGCGGGCGGTATATGCGCTTCTTCGACTCGGGCAGCAGATACAGCCCGGAAAGGAAGAAGGTCATCGAGGCGTTGTGGTCCTCGGCGAGCTTGCGGAACCGCGGGAAGAGGCCATTGCCCACCTCGCCCGCCCCGTCCCAGGAGAAGACGACGAACTGTGGTGGCTTCTGGCCCGGCTCCAGCTTCTCCGGCGCGGGCGGCTGGTTGGGCTGCTTACCGGTGTACGCGGTCGAGCCGTCCCCTATCGGCTTGGTCTTCCCCGTCTGGCCGGGCTTGGTTCCGACCTTGCCGGAGTCCGACGGCCCGGAGGATGAGCAGCCTGCGACGGAGAGCGCGGCCGCCGCTCCTATCCCGAGCCCGAATATCCCCCGGCGGCTGAATTCACGCATAACGGTCCCCGTCGCATTCGTTCGAAGTTCTGGTGGGTGAGGCGCCCAGAGAAGTGGGACGCCTAGAAAGAGGGAGAGGCGGATGTTGAGGTTCCGCTTCGACCCCGAGAAGAAGAATTCTCCACGGAGGGTCGCGGGCAACTCACGCTCCGAAGCCAGGAAAGCGGCCCCAGGAGCCCTTGGCGGCCCGTCGCGCAGACATCGGTCATCTGCGGCGTCGCCCTAATGCCGCAGCCTTTCCGGCGCGACCGTCGTCGTCCGACGTCATCTTCCGCATCGCCTGCTCCCCGGTTCGATGGGCGGGGCAGGAAGCCGAATGCCGCAGCGACCCTCAACCAACGCCCTTGGACACCCATCACTCTCACGGAGATCGCTAGCGCACCGATAACGCCTCACTAACGAGCTGGTGCACGGTGGCGAATGAGGCGTCCGGGACTTCGGTGGCGGTGGGCTCGGTGCTCCCCTCTGCCGGGAGGGCACGTCGGCCGCCGACACGGGTCGTCACTCCGGCCAGGTGTCAGCCGGCGAGTTGCCGGATGAATGGCTCGGGGTCGGGGGACAGATCGATCGGCTCGAGCGTCGCGTCGAATTCGGTCCACCAGACAGCGGGAATGCCGGGGGCCAGTTCTCGAAGGAGCCGGTGCACGATCTGCGCGGGTTCGGAGAGCGGATCCTGGTCGGGGAAGATGAGGACCTGGTATTCGACCTGCCAGGAAAACGGCAAGGAACGGTCGTCAGCTTGGATGTCCAGTTCGAGGAAATCGTCGAGTGCGCCTGCGACGTCACTGCCGGGCCAGAGCCGGGTCACGGCTTCGATGAGCTGCTCGGTCGAGAACGGCCAGGAGGCGCCGTGCTGCTGATCGGCGCTGACGAAGAAGCTGGACCCCACCGTGTGTCCTTCCTGGGATGGCGCAGCTGCGGCTGTTTGACGATTCGGGTTTCGCCGGGAACACCCTTGGCCGCCCTCATCGCGTCGTCGTAGGCACGGCACCTTGATCTCCTTGGCGGGCTCACCTTCCTCTTGCAGGGCAATGCGCCGGCCAATCTGTACGAGGAGGGCCTGATGGTGCGCGTCGGGCCTGACGGCATGGCTGATGCTCCCGCCCGTCCCGGCACCAAGCCTTTGGTGTTCGGTGGCATGGAGCAGAAGAGCTGGGTGGTGCCGGCGGAGGAGACCCTCGATGACGACGTCCTGGACGACTGGCTGAAGTGGGCCATGGAGGTCACCGCGGAGCTGCCGCCCAAGTAATCAGGCCCGGCCGATTGCCTGCGGCGCCCAGGACCAGCGCTCACTGGTGCTCGGCGCTGTTCTCGTGGGTCCCGCCTTCTGTCCCGTACTTGCCGCCGTCGTTCTCGCGGATGGTGTGGCTGGTGGAGGTCAGACGACCAAGCGCGACAGGGCGGGGCCGGCCGGCGGGTCACCGCTCCCAGTACTTCGCCACCGCCTGCGCGTACGCCACCCGATGGTCGAGCCTGTCGTCCCGGACCCGGAACCGGCCGCGCACGGACTCGGTCAGGGCCGCCTGGCCAAAGAGCTCACCGGGCCGCTTCCAGGCCGTCCGCAGCGGGGCGGTGGTGGCGCCGGCGGGGGAGTCGGAGAGTGCCAGGGCAACCAGGTACAGCAGGACGAACGGCAGCAGCACCGGGCACAGGAGCAGCGACGGCACCGTCCCCTCCCGCCCGCGCAGCACCGTCCCGTCGGGCAGGTGGATCTCGTACGCGGGCCGCCACCGCTTCTTCCGCGGCGGCAGGCGCAGTTCGGCCAACTGCTCGTGGTCCGGGGTGAGCACGGCGAGGCGACCGCCGTCCTTCCGGACGACCACGGCGAGCGGGGAGGCACCGGCAGGGTCAGCGGCGAGGGCGAAGCGGGGCTTGCACCCTTCGGGAAGGGGGTGGCCGTCGGGGGCGCCACGGCGCACGTGGACGGGGGCGGAGCCTCGAGGGCGCAGTTCGTGGCGCTTGGCGTCGCGGTGGCGGGTGAAGGCGAGTGTCCTGGAGCGTCCCGTCTCGTCTCGGTTCTGGGCGCCGTTGCCGGCGGCGGAGTTCCGCAGGCGAGACAACCCTCGGGGCCACCCGTCCTCCAGAAGAGCGTAGGTGGTCGAAGAACACCACCGCCATCCACAGTGTGCTCAGGGGGAACGCCCCGACGCGGCGAACTGGAGCGAGGGGACCGACGAGCGGGCGCGCGGCGTGCGGCCGTCCGGGAGGATCACGTCGCACGAGGGCAGTCGGCTCCGCCGGCGCTCGCGGGACTCCGGGCGCGCGAGTTTTCGGCCGTGCGGGTCCGAGACGGTGAAACCCCGCTTCCGGCGAGCGATGACGAAGAGCGGCTCGGCGCCCGGCGAATTCACGGCCCTTTCCTACCGAATGACGCCAGGGCGTCCGGTCCGGTCACACCCCGTCAACCTGTGGGTGGAGGCCCCTGTCCACCCGCTGCTCAACCCAGGGGCTGGCGATTGGCGTGCACAGTCGAAGCAGTGTTGCGGCCATGAACATCACCGATTACTTCGTCAACGGGATCCTCATCCTGCTCGTCGTGCGCCAGGTTCGGGGCAGTCGACTGGACCTGATCAACCTGGTGCTTCCGGTCGTACTGATCAGCGCCACCGCCCTGTACTACCTGCGGTCGGTGCCGACAGCCGGCAACGATCTCGTCCTTGAACTGGTGCTGACCGGCTCGGGAGCCGCTCTCGGGGTGCTCTGCGGGCTCACCACGCACCTTCGGCGCAAGGCCGACGGCGTCCATGCCAAGGCGGGGTTCGCCGCCGCGGCTTTGTGGGTCTTCGGCATGGCGTTCCGGATGGGCTTCGCCTTCGCCGACGATCATGGCGCCGGTGACGCCATCGCCGACTTCAGCCGTACCCACGGGATCACCTCGTCCCAGGCGTGGGTGGCGGCCTTCGTGCTGATGGCGCTGGCCGAGGTGGTGGCTCGGCTGGTGGCGATCCGGTACCGCGCCCACAGGTTGACCTCTTCCACAGCCGCCACTCTCCCGGCGGCGGCGTGAACATCGTGCGTCAGCAGCCGGGCCCGGCTTTCCCGGGGCCGGCCGCTCCTATGCTGTCCGGCATGAGCTCAACGCCGCCGGGCGGTTGTCAGGGGGACAGTCCGAGAGTGGCTCAGGCCCGGTCGCGTGCGGCCGAGCGTGCCGCGCGTCAGGCTGCGCGGATGCACTTGGCGCTGTGGGGGGTCATGATCCTTACCGCCGCCTCAGTTCTGCAGGGTCGGCCGTACCCGGGGGTGACCGGCGAGCGTCTCGTCGTCAGTCTGGCGCTGGCCGGGTGCCTGCTGGCACTGGCCATCGCGGCCCTGGCCCGGCACACGGGGAAGTCAGAGGCGGCCACCGCTGCGATACCGCTGATCCTGGGCGCCGGCGGAAACGTGCTGGCGTTGCTCCAGTCGACCTCGATGATGATGGTCCCCGTCGCCACCGCTGTGGCGATGCTCTTCGCGCGCCTGCGGCCGCGTCTGGCCGTCCTGCTGGCCGCACCACTGACCGTGGCGATCGCGGTCATCACCGCCTACGTCGGCCCCTCACGCGACGCGGTCCAGAATGCCGGGGCCAGTGCGTTGCTGTGCGTCGTACTCGGTGTCGCCTACGTCTTCGCCCGCCAGGCCCGCCTGCGTCACGACCACGCCGAACTGCTGCTCGCCGAGCTGGAGGACTCGCGTGAGGCACAGGCACGTGCCGCCGCCGTCGCTGAACGCACCCGCATCGCCCGGGAACTGCATGACATCCTGGCGCAGTCCCTGTCGGCGCTTTCCGTGCAACTGGAGGGCGCCCGCAAGCTCGCCGAGCGCGGCGAAGTCGACCCGGCCCTGCGCCGGCTGATCGTACGCAGTGGCGAACTGACCCGGGAGGGTCTGGCCGACGCGCGGCGGGCCGTTGCCGCCTTGCGCGGGGACGACGTGCCCATGGGCGACCAGCTCACCACCCTGGTCGGCCGGTGCCGCCGCGACCTCGCGCTGCCGATCACGCTGTCGGTGACCGGGCAGCCAAGAGCGCTGACGCCGGAGGCGAACCTCGCGCTCTATCGGGGCACCCAGGAGGCGCTCACCAACGCCGCCCGATACGCTGCCGGTTCGCCCACCACCGTGGTGCTGCGTTACACACCACAGTCCACCACGCTGACCATCTCGGACCACGGCCGCGCAGCGGGAGCGGACCACAACGGCGCCGAAACCGGCGTTCCCGTTCCGCCCGTCGAAGCGTGGACGGGCGGCGGAAACGGATTGCGGGGCATGCGCGAGCGCATCGAACGGGTCGGCGGCCGAATCCATTCCGGCCCCGCCGAGCAGGGCTGGACCGTGGAGATGGAGATACCGGCGTGAGCGATTCCTCGTCCCCTGTCAGGGTGCTGGTCGTTGATGACCAGCGGGTGACCCGCGAGGGCCTGATGCTGCTGGTCGGCCTGAATGCGGGCATGGAGGTCGTGGGGGGTGCGGCCGACGGCGCCGAGGCGGTGGAAGCGGCCCTCGAACACCGCCCGAGTGTCGTGCTGATGGACCTGGCGATGCCCGGCACGGACGGCCTCGCCGCAACCCGGACCCTGCGCGAGGAAGCCCCGGGGATCGCTGTACTGGTGCTGACGACCTACGCGGACGACGCGTCGGTCTTTCCCGCACTGCGAGCGGGTGCGAAGGGATATCTCACCAAGGATGCGGGCGCGGACGAGATCGAACGGGCGATCCGTGCCGTGCACGAGGGCCTCACGTGGATGGATCCGGTGGTGCAGGAACGTCTGGTCGCGACCGTCACATCGGGCCTGCTGCCACAGTCCACGACAGTTCCGGACCGCGAGGCGTCGGCTGTCCCGACCGCAACTCCCCAACCGGCTCAGTCGAGGCGGGACGTCCCCGCCCCCCTGCCAGAGCCGTTGACCGCCCGTGAGGCGGAGGTCCTGGCACTCATTGCGCAGGGGCTGTCCAACGCCGAGATCGGCGAACGCCTCTACCTCGGCCGCGCCACGGTCAAGACACACATCAACCGCATCTTCGCGAAGACCGGCGTACGCGATCGCGCACAGGCCGTCCGCTACGCCTACCGCACCGGACTGGCGGACTGAGCGGTGCACCGGGCTCGCCAATTGCTGGGCCCCACTGCCTCTCACGCCGACCGGTCCGAGGCGGCCGTGCCACGCTCAAGGACACGATGGTGCGAGCTTGGCGGTCCTCAAAGCGGCCCTTGCCTGTAGCCGATTCAGCCGGTGCACACAGTTCCAGCGATCGGAGGCGTCCCATCGAGATACCAGCGACTTTCCTTCGCCGTTACTGCCCATGGGGTGCAGATCACACCGTGACTTCCGTGTCCCTTGATGACGACGTAGCGATCACCGTGCAACTGCTCCACTACCGGCCGGAGTCCACGTGCCTTCGCGGCCTTGAGTTGCTCGACATACCGTTCCGCGTAAGTGTCCGCCAGATTGTCAGGCTCGAAAAGAAGCTGCAAGCGGTCGGCATCTTGTTCCTGCACCGCCTTGCCCAAGTCATCACGCAGAGAATTAAGTGACGAAGATCCATTGGGCGGTTCGTTATTGATCGATATGCAGAGGAATGCCAACCATCCACAGAATATCGCTGCCCCGCCAAACTGCGCCCACCGCGCACCCGTCATCTTCTTCGTCTTGGGCCCTGTCATTGGCTTCCTTCCTGCGGCACGCGAGCCGGACGCGAGCTGATCCGGCATCAGACCCCAGCTTGATAGGGCAAGGCTGGCGGCATGTCCTCCACGAAGACTAGTCGTAAATCATGAGCGCCATGTCTGGTTGGCGGCTAGTGACTGGTCTGGGAGCGTACTTGGCGGCAGCGCCGTCAGTGAGACCGGCCGAGTCGGTGGGACACGCCGTGCGGAGGTCGGATGACGAGCGTGGTGAACGGACGCTGCTGTGCGCCGGCAGGCCGCACAGATGGCTCCTGTGCGGCCTGCCGAGTGCAGTTTCCGATGCTACGACTGGTGGATTCCCCTAAACGGTGGGATTCTGCGGGTCACTTGTGGATCGTGATGCAGGCCCTACTGTCGGGATAGTTGCTCCACGAGGCGCAGGCCTTGGTTCCGTCGGGGAAGCTCAGGCCGACCGTGTCCGTGAATTCGAATTCACTGGCTGCACAGATCTTGCCGCTGGTCGTGACGTAGTTCCGGCCGATCGATATGGTCGCGCGGCCGCAATTGTCGGCGTGGTTCTTGGTCAGCGTGGCCGTTACGGATTTAACGTGCAGTCCAGTGCCGGTTACGTCAATACACTTACTGCCGTTGCCGCCGGCATTCCCTGTGCAGCCGCTGGCGGACATCGTTGTGAGGTCCGCGGCCGAAGCCTGCGTCGCTGGAATCGCTGCGCCGCCCATGACGAGTACGGCTGCTGCGGCAATACGAGTGAGCATATATCCCCCTGAATCTGTGGCCGAGGTGCATTGATCTTGTGGATCGCGAATATCGGTTGGCGATTTCACGCCCAATTTGATCAATTCCTCGAAGTGGCGGACCTGTCGATCACTTGTGGATCGTGATACAGGCCCTGCCGTCGGGGTAGTTGCTCCACGAGGCGCAAGCCTTAGTTCCGTCGGGGAAGCTCAGGCCGACCTTGTCCGTGAAGGTGAAGTCACGGGCTGCGCAGATCTTGCCGCTGGTCGTGACGTAGTTCCGGCCGATCGATATCGTCGCGCGGCCGCAATTGTCGGCGTGGTTCTTGGTCAGCGTGGTCGTTATGGATTTAACGTGCAGTCCAGTGCCGGTTACGTCAATGCACTTACTGCCATTGCCGCCGGCATTCCCTGTGCAGCCGCTGGCGGACATCGTTGTGAGGTCCGCGGCCGAAGCCTGCGTCGCTGGAATCGCTGCGCCGCCCATGACGAGTACGGCTGCTGCGGCAATACGAGTGAGCATATATCCCCCTAAATTTGCGGTCGGGACATCTTGATCTCGTGGATCGCCACAACTCAAGGTGATTAGCGATTTCACGCCTGATTTGGCTGGTTCAAGATCATCTAGAGAACTCATCTCGGGCATTCTCGACAATTCCCAGATAGGTGATGAGTTGCTCGGCCTCGCGAGCGGATTGGGCGAGATGCTGTGCACCTGGGCACGCGCCCACTGGATCACCGGGTTCGGGGTGGACATCAGCACGGTGTCCACCGAACGGGCTCGTGCATGCGCCGCCCGGTTGGGGGCACCCGGCAAGTGGACTGCGTTCCCGGCAATACGTCCGGTGACGTTGGCGACGAGTCGGTCGATCTCGCTGCGTGTATCGGCGCTACCCGGATCGGCGACGGTCTGGCAGGCACGTTCGAGCTGCTGGAACGTAGCCTGCGATCAGGCGGCACGATGCTGATCGGCGAGCTGTACTGGCGTCATGAACCCCCGGACCAGGACACCGTCGAAGCCTGCCACACGAGTAGGAGAGGTGATCTCCTGCTGCTACCGGATCTGATCGAGCAGTTCGATGAACTCGGCTACAACGGGTGGGAAAAATGGCGCTTGCCGATCAGGGCAGCTGGGGCCGGTACAGGGCGGCGCGCAAGCCGTTCAACGACGACCGGTACGTCCATCCCTACGCGGCGGATGAGCCCCTTGTTGGGGAAGGTTGATGCAGAGGACGGGGGCCGGCGTGGCCGCCCTGGCGGGGCTCGGCCCCTCCCTCGCCCGCAACGCCGCCGTGTCACGGGGGCCAGTGAGGCCCCCGTGACAAGTTGCAGCTGCGCAGGTTGACATCCCATCAAGCGGCGTCGAGGGCTCCGGTGATCTTGCGGGTCATCTCCGCCAGGGTGGGGCTGGGCTCGCCCTTGTGGGCCCGGGTGGCTGCTTCGATGGCGACGATGACGGTGCTGCGGAAGTTGTAGGCCTCTGCGGGATCCTGCTTCTTGAGCAGGCTCATCGCTGTGGTCAGGGCCGGCAGCACCTGGTCGGCGATTCCGGCTACGGACTTGCTGTTCAGCGTCGCGCCCTTCGTCTTCTCGGCCAGTACGTGCCCGACCGGGCCGGTCGCGGAGGACAGGCGATGGAGCCCTCGGTGGCGATCTTGCCGGGCGAGCGGGTGGCACCGGCGGCGGACAGCAGAGCGACGGCGCCGTACGCGGCGGTCCGCAGGGTGAGCTTGTCCTGGTCGGTAAGGGTGATGGACATGGTCGTGTGTTCCCTTGAATCTGTGACGAAAGCCGATTGAACGGACCTGGTGGCCCGCGGTCCTGGTGGAACGTGGACCTGGTGGCCCGCGGTCCTGGTGGCCCGCGGTCCTGGTGGTGCCCGGGTATCCGGATTGCTCAGGAAAGGGCGTGGCGGGACGCGGGCTCGGTGTCAGTCGTCGATCGCCTGGTAGAGCGTGGTCCAGAAGTCGTGCATGAGGTGCACCGGGTCCGGGACGGACGCCCCGACCTGGGTGAGCAGGATTCCGGTGATCCCGTTGACCGGGTCGGCGTACGTCGAGGTGCCGCTTCCGCCGTCCCAGCCGAACTGGCCGATGGGCGCGTAGTCACCGCGGTAGGTGCGCACCGCCATCCCGAAGCCCCAGCCGCCGTGCTGCCCTTGGCCGAAGGACACATGGACGTTGTTGACGGCCAATTCGTGCCGGGCAGCCTGCTGTTCGGGCGAGAGGCGGTTGGTTGTCATCAGCTCGACGGCGGGCCGGGACAGGATCCGCTTCCCCTCGTGCATCCCGTGATTCAGCAGCATGCGGAAGTAGGCGTGGTAGTCGTCCGCGGTGGAGTTCAGTCCACCGCCGCCACCCTGGAACGCCGGAGGCGTGCTGTGGCGCCCCGTCGCAGCCTCGTCCCACACCTGGAACTCTCCGGTCCTCGGGTCGGGGGCGTACAGGGGCGGCAGCCGGTCGAGCTGGTCGGCGGGCACATGGAACCCGGTGTCCTTCATGCCCAGCGGCTCGAAGATCCGCTCGCGCAGGAACGACTCGAACGACTGGCCCGTGACCCTGGAGACGAGCACGCCGACCAGATCGCTGCTGATCTGGTACTGCCAGCGCTCCCCCGGCTGGTACATCAGCGGAAGCGTGCCCAGGCGGCGCATCCACTCGTCCTGCTCGGGCATCGGCTCCGGCAGATTGGGGGTGATCCCTTGCTCGAAGACCGCGTTCATGATCGGCGTGCCCAGCACCGTCATATCCATGCCGAGCCCGAACGTGGAGGTCAGCACGTCCCGTACGGTGATCGGCCGCCGCGCCGGCGCGGTGTCGTCCAGCGGGCCGTCGAGCCGCTTCAGCACCTGCCGGTCGGCCAGTTCCGGCAGCCACTGCTCCACCGAGTCGTCGAGGCGCAGCCTGCACTCGTCGAGCAGCACCATCGCCCCGGCGATCGAGACCGGCTTGGACGTGGACGCCATTCGGAAGAGCGTGTCCCGGCGCATCGGCGCGCCACCGTCGTGGCGCATCATCCCGACCGTTTCGACGTGCGTCTCGTCGCCCCGGCTGACCAGGGCGACGAGTCCGGGAATCTTCCCGGACTCCACATGCCGCGCCAGCACGTCGCGGAATCTGCGCAGCCCCGCTTCGGAGAAGCCGCTGTGCCGGCCGGTGAGGTTGAGGGACATGGCTATGTGCTCCTTGTGGGTTGCGTGGGTGGGTGGTTGTCGCGGTGAGGTGTGGTGGCCGCAGGGCGCGTCCTGGGCGGTGGCTGCACGCAGACAGGGCGGTCGCCGTGCGGGACGCCTCCCCGGCGCGGCGTTCATGGCGTTCGCGAGTTCGCGTTCGCCCCGATGGCCGGAGGCGTTGCGGGTGCTCCTTGGAGGGAGCGGGTCAGAGGCTGCGGGCGGTGATGTCGCCGTGGGGGGTGGTGGCGCGGATGTCGAGCTCGGCGGTGCCGTCGTTCTTGAGGGCGTTGCTGATGCGGCCGTGGCCGGTGCCGGCGTCCAGGGCGGCCGAGACGCCGGCGGCGGCGCCGACCGTGATGTCGCCGGACTGGGTGCTGAGCACGACCGTGCCGCCCATGGCCTCGGTGATGCGGATGTCGCCCCGTGCGGTGCTGATCTCCGCGGCGCCGCCCAGCCGGCCGACCTCGACGTCGCCGTCGACGGCAGTGAGGCGGAGGCTCGCGGCCTCGTCCAGCTTGATCTGGCGGTACGCGCCGTCGAAAGCGACGTCGCCGAGGCGGCCGAGGGTCCGGAGTTCGGCACTGGCTGCCTTGGCCTCGATGCGGGAACCGGCGGGCAGCTTGACCGTCACCTCGATGGATCCGGAGGGGCCGAAGTACTGGTCCTTCGCCTGATTCTCGACCCGCAGGACTCCGTCGGCGTATTCGACCGTGGTCTGCTCCGCTGCCTTCACGTCGCGGCCCTTCGAGGCGTTCGCAGGCCGGACCTCGACTGCGGTGTCGGTCCGGTCCGCGGCGATGAGCTGGACGCGTCCGGCGGGGATGTCCAGGACGGCGGAGATCGGGGTGGGGGTGTCGAACTTCTGCATGGCTCTCTCCCTTGTACTTGCGGTGCGTTGTTTCGAACGATGGAAAAGCTACGTTGCTTTCTATATTTAGGCAACGAAATCTTTGCATGAGAGCACTGTTCATGCAGGTCAGAGCGAGGAAATCGTTGCAACACTCTCTCGTCTAACGCAACGTTGGACGGTCGACCGTTGCAATGTGTTGAAGGTGAACGCTATGGTGAAGGCGTCAAGGAACACCGAGCAGCACCATGGAGCCCCCGTGGGGCAGAAGCATGAAGGGGGCCGTGATGCCGGGAGCCAGGCTCACCCAGGCCGAGCGCCAGCAGATCGCGGTGGGGCTGGCCGACGGCCTGGCCTACGCCGAGATCGCCCGCCGTCTGGCCCGTCCGACCTCCACGATCACGCGTGAGGTGACACGGAACGGCGGCCCCACCGGCTACCGCGCCGACCTGGCCCACCGCGCCACCCAGCAGCGCA
>NZ_JBEZJZ010000057.1:0-51321 GCF_040651455.1 Streptomyces sp. NPDC048483 | reverse complement strand
CTCATCGGTTGTCCGGTGCGGAGCACCAGCATCATCTCGTCGAACAGGCGCTGGACGAGGGCGACTTCATGAGCGTCCCCGCCCCCGTAGGGGGAGGGAGGGTGCCGGGGGGTGGGGGCGGGTGTGTGGGTGGGGTGGGGGGCGCGCAAAGCGGGCGAAACCGGGCACCGGCGGACCACCGCACCGGCGGACCACCGCACCGGCCGCGCCCGACCGTCTGCGCCGCGCCGGCGAACCACCACACGGCGCACCACCGCGCCGGCCGCATGCGACCCCGCTTCGCCCGCCCGTGAACCGCCGCGGGCCGGAATGCTACGTACTGTCCGTACCGCCCGCTGTCCGCGGGGATCGCATGGGAGGAAGTGCGCAATGACCACTGCGACATGGTGGCCCCACGAGGTCCGCCGCTGCGGGCGGCAGGCCTATGTCCTGCCGGTCCTGGCGGCCCTCCTGGCATATGGGGCGGTGGCCGCGCGCGCCGGCGACGGCATGCTGCTCGGCCGTGCCCTGCTGACCTGCGCGCCGCCCACCGCCGCCGCCCTGGCCTGCGCGGCCGTGGTCGCCCGGGAGTCGATGGTCGAGCTCCATCTCTCGCTACCCACCGCCTACGCGCGCACCGTCGCCCACCGCCTGGCCTGGCCCGCCGCCGTCACCGGGGCCGCCGCCTCCGCCGTGACGGCCGTACTGGCCGCCACCGGCCACCGGCTCGACCTCGCCGTCACCGTCGTCGAACTGGCCGGGCTGACGGTCCTGCTCGGCGGCTGCGCGGTGTGGGCGACGGTACGGTTCGGCTCGGCCGCAGCCGCCACCGGGCTGGTCGTCGCGCTCGTCCTGGCCAAACTCCTGCTGATCGACCGGGTGGTGCCGGAAGGGGCAGCGCAGGCCGTGCCCGCGCTGCTGGCCGGCGGCTGGCTGACCACGCTGGCGCTGCGCGCCCTTCAGCCCGGCGGCCGCCAGGGCACCCGCCTCGGCCATGACTCCGGCCCCCGCTTCGGCCCCGGGGAGGCCTGATGACCACCCTGATCTGGACCCTGCGCTACGAAGCCCTGATGGCCGCCCGCCGAAAGGCCGTATGGGCCGCCGTCCTCCCGCTGGCCCTGCTGAGCCTGCTGCTCGCCGCCACCTCACCCGTCGTCACCGGACACCACGACCCGGCGGCCAGAGCCGGCGCGGCCGCCGTGCTGGTCAACACCCTCTGCACCCTGGGCGTCGGCCTCGCCCTCACCGACCGGCTGCGCCGCTCCCTCGAGGCGCGTGGCATGCCCGAGCTGCTGACTGCCACCCCCGCCAAGCAGCCGGCGCGCACGGCCGCGACCCTGATCGGGCCGCTGCTGACCGCACTGGCGCCGGTCGTCGCCCTGTTCCTCCTCTACGGAGTGGTGATCTCGGTGACCGCGGGATCGGCCGCGCCACTGGCCTCGACGGTCGTCGCCCTGGTGGTCGCCGTACTGCCTGCCGCGCTCCTGGTGACCGCGTTCGCCGGGCTGCTCGGGGTGCTGATGCCGGTCGCCGCGGCGCGCGCCGTCACGGTCGTGGTGTGGCTGTGGGCCCTGCACTTCCCGCCGCGGTTCTCCCCGCTGCCCACTGCCACCGGCACGGTCCTCTCCCCGCTCGGCGGCTATCCGCTGGTCGCCTGGGCGCACGCCCCCGAGGTCTGGGCCAACCGGCAGGGGACCGGCCCGCTGCGTCCCGAAGTCACCGACGCCGCCGCCCTGTTGAACCTCGTCCTCGTCCTGGCCATGGCCGCGACCTGCTACGCCCTCGGCCATCTCGTCGTCCGACTACGCCGACACGGAGCATCATGAACATCACCACTGAGCGACTGACGAAGGTCCACCCCGGCGGCCGCCGCGCGCTGGACGCCGTCGATCTGCATATCGAACGTGGCACCGTCGGACTCCTGGGTGCCAATGGTGCGGGCAAGACCACGCTGCTGCGTATCCTCACCGGCGTACTGCGGCCCACCTCCGGGCGGGTCACCGTCGCCGGTCACGACCTGTCCACCAGCCACGGCCTCACATCCGTCAAACGCACCCTTGGCTACCTCCCGCAGGAACTGTCCCTCTACCCCGACCTGACGACCCGTGAGTTCCTCGACTACATCGGCGTCCTCAAGGGCATCCGCGACAAGCGCACACGCCGCGCCCAGGTCGAGGCCAAGATCGCTGAGGTCGGCCTGGAGGACCGCGCGGGGGAGCGGCTGGCCGGGTTCTCCGGCGGGATGAAGCGCCGCGTCGGCATCGCCCAGGCACTGATGGGCGACCCGTCCGTGCTGATCGTCGACGAGCCGACCACCGGACTCGACCCGCACGAACGGATGCGCTTCCGCGCCCTGCTGGCCGGGCTCGGCGGCGGCCGTACGGTCCTGCTGTCCACCCACATCCTCGACGACGTCGCCCAGACCTGCCCCGAGGTCGCCGTCCTCACCGCCGGCCGGCTGGTCTTCCACGACACCACCGCCGCGCTGGTCAGCCAGGCCGCGGGATGCACATACGTCCTCAAGGCGGCCGGACCGCCGCCCGGCGCGGAAGTGGTGAGCGCGGTGACCACCGCGGAGGGGCCCGAGTACCGCATCGTCACCACCGACCCGCCCGCGGGGGCGCACCCGGTCGAGCCGTCGCTCGAGGACGGCTACGCCGCGCTCCTGTGCGCCGACGGAGGGACCCACGCACCAGGACTCTCCAATCCTTCACATTCCGGGAGATGAGGGAGGGCAAGCAGCGCAGCCCGGTCCCACCACGCAGGCATTTCCGACAGGGAGGCAGCCACCAAGTGACCACATACACCCGACAAGCTGGACCCACCCGATCCGCCCGATCCGCCCGGTCCACGCGATCCGCCGGCGTCTTTGCCCTGGCCGGGCTGGCGCTGCTGGGCCTGACGGCCTGTGGGGGCGGCGGCCGCACCGAACCGCACACCACCGACCCCGTACCGCTGCCCAGCCCGACCGCCACCAAGCAGAAGATGGGCGAGAAGAACCTCGGCTACACCTGGCCGCTCAAGGTCGACCACGGCATTGCCGAATGTCGTAAGGACAACCAGGCGGTCTTCACCGCCCCTGACGGCACCACCTACGCTCTCAACGACCGTGCCCGTAATGCCGGATACCGCGCCATCGAGCCGTTGCGCGCCTCCGGTGACGACGGAGACAAGGTGAGCCTCGGCTCCGTGCTCAGCAAGACCCTCAAGCTCTGCCGCGCCGCTCACTGACCCGAGCCGGCCGGCCCACACACCACCAAAGGAACACCGCACGAACGCACCACACGGGGGGCATGACCATGCAGCATCAGCACGCCTCGTCGGCCACTGGGCTTCACTTTCTGGCCCAGTCCGGCCTCCGGGCCCAATTCGAGTCGCCACACTCTCCGCTCGGCGGGCTCCGCCCAGGTCTGGACCGCGTCGATTTCGTCGAGGACGCGGATCTGACCGCCCCCGGCATCGCACTCGACCTCCCGGTCCTGATGCCCGTCACCAGCGAATTCCAGGCCGAGGGGCTGCGCGACGTACGGGTGCGGCATCCCCTCGCGCTGCTCGTCGCCGTCACCAACGACGTTTCGGGTCACCAGACGTACTACGCCATCCGTTCCGGCGCGAACTTTGTGCTCAACCTCGCCATCCCCGGGGACCGCCAGATCGACATGCTGTACGCGCAGTGCCGGGCGCACTGCGTGGCCGGCGCCGTCGACGGCTCCGCCGCCTGGCTCCGGTCCGTGCCGGGCGAACACGGCGGCCACCATGGTGCGGACGACAGCGGCCCCGCCTTCAGGGAGTCCTTCCTCGCACCGCGCGGCCCGTCGTCGCACGGGTTACGGGGCCCGGCCCCCGCCCTGGCCGATACGGTCGCCAGGGCCCGGTCGGCGCTCGATCCGCCCTCCGGTCCGGCTCGTGGCGCCACCCCCGATCCGGCTTCCGCCCCCGAACAGCCCCGCAATCCCCAGCCATCGCGCAATCCCCAGCCACCGCAGACTCCGCAGAGCCCCCAGCCACCGCACCACCCGTCGGCACCGCACAGGCCGCCACCCGCGCTGCCCGACTGTGACCGGGAACTGCTGCATTCGCTCTGTACCTCGGCGACCGTGTCGGAGATCGCACGGCGCCATTACTGTTCCGAGCGGTCGATGTACCGCCGTATCCGACGTCTCTACGACGACCTCGGCGTCACCGGCCGGGCAGAACTGCTCTCGCTGGCCGCCGGCTGGGGGCCAGCCGATCGGGTGCCTGCCCGCGCCGGCTGAAACGCCGTCCGACGGCCCTGCGGGTGGCCGTCCGGGCGGCCCCGGTGGCGCGTGCCACCGGGGCCGTCGGCCGTTCTCCGACGCCGGTCCCGCATCAGCGGATCCCTGCATCCGCGGTTTCCAGCAGCCGGAAGAACCCGGCCTCCACATCGCCGTCGAGGGCCAGTCCCGCCAGCGGTCCCTCGAAGCGGGTACGGCCGGCCACCAGCACCTGCACCCGGTCGCAGACCTGGGCGACCTCCGCCAGCTGATGGCTGGCGATCAGCACCGCCACGCCCTCCCCGGCCAGCGAGCGGATGATCCCGCGCATTTCCCGGATACCGACCGGGTCCAGACCGTTGGTGGGCTCGTCCAGCACGATCAGCCGCGGCTTGGCCAGCAGCGCGACGGCGATCCCCAGCCGCCAGCGCATACCGAGGGAGTACGCCCCGACCTTCCGGTTCCGGGCCTCGGTCATCTTGACCAGCCGCAGCGCCGGTTCGATCCACTCCTTCGGCACCCCGCGCAGCTTGGCATGCACCCGCAGCGTCTCGTCACCCGTCAACGTCGGCCACAGCCCCGGGACCTCGATCAGCGCGCCGACATCCGCCAGGGACTCCCGCCCCACCGGCCGGTCGAAGATCTCGATACTGCCCGAGGTGGGCCGCTGCAGTCCCAGCAGCGCCTTCATCAGGGTCGTCTTGCCGGCGCCGTTCGGCCCGAGCAGGCCGTAGACCTCGCCGACGTGGACCGTCAGATCCACGCCGTCCAGGGCGCGGTGCGCGCCGTAGTGCTTGTGCAGCTCACGGATCTTGAGGGCCGTCGGCATCTGGCCGGTCGGCATGCCGGAGTACCCCGGCGTCATCGCGGTCATCGTCGGATCTCCTTATGGCTCGTCATACGGCGCGTCGTACGGCTCGCCGCACAGCTGCTCGTACGCCTGCTCCCACGGCTGCTCTTGCGGCCGGTCTTACGCCTCGCGATCTCTTCGCGGCTCATGCTCAGATCTCTTTACGGTTCATGTGCAGGCTGCCGAGCATCAGCAGGACCGCGGTCAGAGCGGCGGCCAGGCCAACGGCCAGAGGAATGGCCGACGGGTCGGTGACCGGACTGTCCTTCGGCAGCGGCACACCGTTGGGTCCGATCCCGGCCAGCGGCAGCACCACCCGCATCGGCCAGGCGAACGGCACCGCGTACCAGAAGACCTTGTCGGAGATCAGCGCCCCGGACAGCAGGCCGGCGACACCCACCCCGATGCTGGGCCCCATGCCCCACATCACCGCGACCAGCACCGACAGCGCGGTCATCGAGAGCCCCACCAGCCACGGCAGATAGACCGCGGCGACGACCGTGCCCATGGCGTCGGGGAACTTGCCGCTGAGCATTGCGCCGAGCGACAGCATCACCAGCAGCACCGTGGACGAAAGGAAGCCGAGCACGCCCAGCGCGGCCACCTTGCCGACGAAATAGCGCCCGCGCGGGACGCCGTACGACAGCAGCAGCCGCCAGGCATCCTGGTCGGCGCGGACGGACAGCGCCGCGGCCAGGCCCGCCGTCATCGGCACCAGTACGCCCCAGAACTCCAGCGTCACATTGCGGAACACCTCGAACGTCTGGCCCGCCTTGGCCTCGGAGGAGCCGAGCGATCCCAGGAAGAGCGGGACGGTGATGATGACCGGCGCGAGGAGGTGGTACCAGGGCACAAAGCCCCGGCGGTTCCGGGCGAGCTCGGTGCCGAGCACCGTGCCCAGCGAGGGGTTGTCGCGCTTCCCCGCAAGAGGCGGGGCGAGGGTGTCGTGTGTCATGCGTTCTCCCACGGGTGGCATCCGATTACGCCCTGTACGTAGCGGCGGCCGACGACTCGGTTCACCGGAAGTCGCACCGGGTCTCGCCTACGCGAAGCCGTCCACACGAAGGCATCTACGCGAAACCGCCTACGCGCAGTGGCCCGCCCCGGCAACGCGGGGCGGGCCACTTGGGTGAGGGAAGAGGGAAGAGGGAATGGGGGACAGGGGACGGGGGACAGGTGAGGGCAGGTCGGCCGTCGGCCGGGCTCAGATGTCCTCGCCGGAGAGCAGCGGCTCGAACCGTTCGTAGGAGGCGTAGTCCCGGAAGTGCCGGGTGTAGAGGTCGGCGTCCTGGGTGAGGTCGGTGTCCTCGGCCTCCTTGACGTCGACGATCGTCCGCAGCCGCCAGGTGATGGTCTCGCCCTGGTCGTTGCGGTAGCTCGTCCCGGCCCCCTGGGCCCAGCGCTCCACCCGCTCCCGCGCCGTCTTCTCGTCCGGCGCGTGCACCAGCAGGAAGTTCTCCTGGAACAGCGGCGGCCGGTCCGCCGTATCGGAGCGTGCCTCCATCAGCACAATCGCCACATGGGGAACGGTCCTGTCTGTCATGCCGGTCATGGCGGACTCCTCGCCCGGTCGGTGTCGGCTCGCGGCCGGCTCGCGCTGTCGCTGCCGGCCTGTGCGGTCGGGGTTACCTGTTCCCCACGGTCCGCTGATTTCTCAGCCGTTGCTCACCTGCCGCTCGCCTGTTGCTCACTTGTCGAACCGGCGGTCGTTCAGCAGCTTCCAGGCCTTGACGTCGTCCTGATCACCCTTCAGCTTGCCGGCGTAGATCTCGCCGAGCGAACGGGACAGCCGGTCGGTGGGGAATTCCCTGCGGATGGATCCCTTCTTGCAGCGGGAGATGAACTTCGCGGCGATCTCGCCGTGGTTGTCGGCGGCACGGCAGCTCAGTGCGGCCGACACCGTCGTGGCCGAGACGTCCGCGCCGCCGGGCGGGGCGACGGCGGAGGCGGCAGGGGTGACAAGGCCGCCCAGGGCGAGGGTCAGCACTCCGGCGATGCAGGCACGGCGCAGTGTCTTCATGGTCTTCCTCCCAAAGCGTGGTTGAGGCCTGACGCACCGGACCGCCCGAGCCACGGGGGAGACTCTGCGGCCCGGCGCTGACCAAGACCCTTGCACCCGATACGGCCCGGTGGACGGGGTGGCAGAGAGGTTGGCAGCCAGGCGGCAGACCACCGCCACGCAGCGGCAGTCTTGCGCTGGAGTGCGCTCCAGCCCCTAGCGTCTGCCACGCACTCAGCACCCGGACTGCCACCTGGTCCGTGGCACGGCTGGTGCGGCGGGAACCACACGATGGGACCGAAGGGACACACGGTGCGCTACACACTGTTCGGCAAGACCGGCCTGAGGGTAAGCGAGTTGAGCCTGGGGGCCATGACCTTCGGCGGGGACGTGGACGGGGGCCGGGGCGCCGGCAAGGAGGCCGCCGCCCGTATGGTCGACACCTATGCGGAGGCGGGCGGCAATTTCCTCGACACCGCGAACATCTACACGGGTGGCAGGTCGGAGACGATTCTCGGCGAACTGCTCGACGGCCGACGGGACGATTTCGTCCTGGCCACCAAATACACCTGCGCGACCCACACGGGAGATGTGAACTCGGCGGGCAGCCACCGCAAGAGCCTCGTCCGGTCGGTGGAGTCCAGCCTCGGCCGGCTCCGTACCGATTACGTCGACATCCTCTGGGTGCACGCTCGCGACCACTTCACCCCGGTCGAGGAGACCATGCGGGCGCTCGACGACCTCGTACGCGCCGGAAAGGTGCTCTACATCGGCGTCTCCGACTGGCCCGCCTGGGAAATCGCCCAGGCCAGCACCCTGGCCGAACTCCGCGGCTGGACCTCCTTCGCGGGTTCGCAGCTGCGCTACAACCTGCTGGAGCGCACTCCGGAGCGCGAACTGCTCCCGCAGGCACACGCCTTCGACCAGGCGGTGCTGGCCTGGAGCCCGCTCGCGGGCGGCAAGCTCACCGGCAAGTACCGCCGCGGCGAGACCGGCCGCCTGGGCAACGGGGACGGGGACGGCCGCGCGGACCACAGGGAGGAGGCGACCCTCACCGCCGTCCTGGAGATCGCCGAGAAGGGCGGCTGGAGCCCGGCCCAGGTGGCGCTGGCCTGGCTCCGCGGCCGCCCCGGCACCCTCATCCCCATCATCGGCGCCACCAAGGAGTCCCAGCTCGCCGACAACCTCGCCGCCCTGGACGTGGAGCTCGACGCCGACGCCCTGGCCCGGCTCGACGCGGTGAGCGCCGTGCCCCTCGGCTTCCCGCACGACTTCCTGCGCGAGGAGCAGGTCCAGCAGAACATCTACGGCGACCGCCGGGGCGCCATCGACGACCGGCGGTCGACGTACCGGCGGTCGACGAAGGGGGTCTGGTAGGCCGCCGGTCAGGTTGTGCTCGGCGAGGCGGCCGAGCGCAGCCGGTCGACGACCGGCCGGTAGTGGGTGTGGCCGTGCGTGACCCAGTTCTCGGCCTCTTCCAGGGCGCTGCGCCCATAGTTCCCCGGGGTGTCGGGCACGCCGTGGCGCACCAGCAGATCGACCAGTTCGAGGAGGATCTCGCCGGGTACCTCACGCTCGTAGTACCCGGTGCTGCCCAGCAGCGCGTGCAGGGCGCCCGCCAACTCCGCCTCGTCCGGGCCCGATTCGAGGACGAACCGCACCTGGTTCACCCGCACCTTCAGCTCCCGCTGCTCGTGGTACGGCAGCCGGTTCAACAGGCCGTTGAGCGAGACGCCCGCCAGGCGGTTGCTGCGGGCGCCGTGGGTGACCAGATGACGTATTGCCCCCTCCGGGTACGGCAGCGTGGCGAGCGCGGCGTCCAGTACGGTCGCGCCCGTTCGGTCGGCCGCATCGAGGGGGGCGCCCGCGTCGATCAGGGTGCGCACGATCCGCCAGTGGCCGTCGTCCTCGATCTCCTCGGCGTGCGATCCGACCCGCCCGTTACGGTCCAGCCCGGCGAAGTGCGGGGCGTTGCCGTACGCGGCCTGGAGCGCGGGGTCGGCCCCGGCTTCCAGCAGTGCCGTAACGGCCGTCACATGCCGGTGTGCCGTGGCGATGTGGAGCGGGGTCATGCCGCGCTCGTCCAGGGCGTTGACGTGGGCCCCCGTCGCGAGGGCGGCGGACAGGGCGGCGGGGTCGCCGTGCCGGCAGGCCTCCATCAGGGCGCGGTCGGCGTCGCTGGGGTCGCCGGTGGGCTGGTGCTCGAGGACGGCGTAGGCCTCTTCGTGGTGGGGCGGCGCCGCGGTGATGAGGAAGACGAGGCGTGCGCCGGGGTACTGGGCGGCTGCGTCGCCGAGATAGGCGCCCCGCCAGAGGTCCGTCGTCACGATGTCCATCGGAGCGTCGTAACCCATGAGGTAGTACGCGAGGCCGCGTCGCTTCGGTGAGTGGATGGCGCGCAGCAGTGGGGCGTACTGCGCATCGTTGCCGGCGAGGTCGTCGAGCCATTCCTCGTACTCGTCCCCGCCCACCTCGTGGTCGCGGTGGTCGCCGTACAGCTCCTCGACGGCGGATGACAGCACGTCGAACGCGTCGTAGAGGGATGAGGCCCTGCCCACCTCCGCGCCGGCGCAGGCCTCCTCCTCCTCGTCCTCCTCCTCTCCCTCGTCCGCTTCGTCGTCCTCCTCCTCGTAGGCCGCATCCGGGTCGAACGCCACAACTATGTAGTGACCATGAGTGAGTTCGGGACGCCGGCGGCCGGACTCGGCCTCCGTCAGCGCCTGCAGCACATCGTCGAGTTCCATGGCCGCGAGTCTTCACCACTCCTCTCGAAGCGAGAATTCCGCTTCTCGGGGCGGCCGAGGTCCTTACGTCAGCCGTTGGATACGGCGGGCAACCCGCGCGTGTTCGCGCAACTTCTCTTCGAGGGCCGGTAGTTGGGGCTCGCCCCGGTCCACCAGGACGCGACCGGCGACGATCGTGGTCCAGGCGCGGGACGGGCCGCAGCGCAGCCAGGCCTCGACCGGGTCGGTGAACGAGCCGGCCAGCGCGACCTCATGGGTGTTCCAGACGACGAGGTCACCGCACGCACCAGGCCGCAGATGGCCCAGTTCGTCGTCACGGCCCAGGCAGCGGGCGGAACCGCGGGTCGCCATGTCGAGGGCGTCGCGGGCGGCCATCGCCGCGGGACCGCCGCGGTAGCGGGCGAGCAGCAGGGCGCCGCGGGTCTCCATCCACAGCGAGGCGTGGTCGGTGGAGGCGGAGCCGTCACAGCCGATGCCCACCGGCATGCCGAGTGCGCGCATCTCCCCGATGGCGGCGGTGCCGCCGCCGATCAGCATGTTGGAGCTGGGGCAGTGCGCCACGCCGACGCCGGCCGCGGCCAGCCGGGCACGCTCCTCGTCGTTGGGGTAGATGCAGTGCGCGACCCACGTACGGTCGGTCATCCAGCCGACGGACTCGAAGTACTCGACGGGACGGCAGCCATGGGTCTCCTGACAGAAGGCCTCCTCGTCCCGGTCCTCGGCGAGATGGGTGTGCAGCCGTACGTCGAGCCGTTCGGCCAGCTCCGCGGTCTCCCTCATCAGCTCTTTGGTCACCGAGAACGGCGAGCAGGGCGCCAGCGCGACGCGGATCAGCGCTCCGGGGGAGGGGTCGTGATAGGTCGTCACCACCCGTTCGCTGTCGGCGAGTACCTCGTCGTCGGTCTGCGTGACGGAGCGGGGCGGCAGCCCGCCGTCCTCGACGGAGCGGGTCATGGAGCCGCGGGTGGCGTGGAAGCGGAAGCCGACCTCCCGGGCCGTACGGATCTCGGCGTCGACCAGGCGCGGGCGCGGATGGACGTAGAGGTGATCCATCGAGGTCGTACAGCCGCCCATCAGCAGCTCGGCGATGCCGACGTAGGTGGAGAGATGGACGGCTTCGGCGTCGAGGGCCGACCACAGCGGGTAGAGCGTGGTGAGCCAGTTGAAGAGGGTGCCGTTGACCGCGGGGGCGAAGGAGCGGGTGAGGTTCTGGTAGAGGTGGTGATGGGTGTTGATCAGGCCGGGGGTGACCAGGCGGCCGGCGGCGGAGACCGTACGTGCCACGCCCGCCGGCTCGGTGCCGGGCCCGCCGACCGCGGCCACGCGGCCGTCGCGGAGGGCGACCCAGCCGCCGGGGATCTCGGTGGCGTCGTCGATGACGAGCAGCTGGGAATCCCGGACGAGCAGGTCGTAGTCGTGGGCGGCGCGGGTGTCGCCGGTGTCGTGGACGGCGCGGGTGTCGTGGGTGTCGCGGGCGGGCCTGTGCATGCGTGGTTCTCCCGTGGATGGTGTGCCGACGTGGCACAAGGACTGCACCTGTCGCGCAGCTGCCCTGTACCGGTGTCGTGCGCCGACCCCGGATCGTCACCACTCGCGTACGCGGGCGGACGGGCGTTGTTCCCCTGGTCGTTCCCTCGGTTGGTCGTTCCCTCGGTCGTAGGACGTGTGCCCCTTATTCGCCCCGGTATTCGGATAGCGAGGGCTGGTGAGGGGGCTGGTCAGGGTGGCAGGCAGCAGCTGCGTGGTCATCAGGGGAAGGCGGGCGCATGGGAGCCGAAGAGACAGTGGTCGTGGGTGCCGGAGTGGTGGGGGCCTCGGTCGCCCATCATCTGACCGCTCTGGGGCACGACCGGGTGACCGTTGTGGACGCCCGCGACCGGGGGACGCTGCCCGGTTCGACCGGCCTGGCCCCCGGATTCGTCGGGCAGCTCAGCGCCACGCCGGAACTGGCCGTACTGGCCAAGGACAGCGTCGCCACCTACCGGGCGCTCTCCGCCGCCGCGGACAACCCGGCGTTCTGGCAGGTCGGTTGTCCGGAAGTGGCCACGACGGAGGCGCGCCTGGCGCAGGCCCACGACGACGTCGAACACGGCCGCGGGCTGGGCATCGAGGCCGAGGTGCTCGACGCGGCGGCGACGGCGGCGCTCGCCCCGGCTCTGGTCGACGGAGAGCGGGCGCTCGGCGGTCTGCACATCCCCTCCGACGGCGCCGCCGACCCGGTGGCGCTGACCGAGGCCCTGGTCGCCGCGGCGGAGCGGGCCGGCGCCCGGTTCCGCCGGCGGACGCCCGTACGGGCACTGGAGTGGGACCGTGGCCGGGTGGTCGGCGTACGGAGCGGGGCGGACGGTGATGACCTGCTGCGGGCCGGCCGCGTCGTGCTCGCCACCGGGATCTGGGGGCCGGTGCCGGCCGCCGACGCCGGCGTACGGCTGCCGATGGTGGAAGTTCAGCACCTCTACCTCTTCACGGCCGAACGCCCCGAACTCGACGACACCCCCATCGACGCGCCCCTTGTGCGCTACCCCGACCACGCCGTCTACACCCGTCGGCACGGCCGCCGCTACGGACTCGGCAGCTACGCGCACACCCCGCTCCCCCTGGAGCCCACCGCCCGCCTCGAAGGCGCCGAACGCCCCTTCCGCGCAACGGACTTCGGTTCCGTGATCGCCGAGGCACTGGCCCTCGTCCCCGCCTTCCGGAAGGCGCCGCTGCGCCGCCGTCTCAACGGCGTCTTCGCCCTCACCCCCGACGAACTTCCCCTCGTCGGCCCGGTCCCCGCCGCCCCCGGCCTCTGGTGCGCGGTGGCCGGCTGGCTCACCCACGCCGGTGGCGTCGGCCGCCACCTGGCCCACCTCCTCCTGGACGCCGGACGGCCCCTGGTGGACCCGGACCGGCTGGCTCCGTCCCGCTTCGCGCACTGGAGCGACCGGAAGGTACGCGAGACGGCGCTGGGGCACTATCGCGGAATTTACGACGCCCACTGAGCGGCTACGGGTTCACCGGTCAAGCGGTCCACCGGTTCACCGACGATTTATCGATGCGCCGGTCCTGCCGGGGATTCGGGCGGCAGGGCCTCGAGGAATTCCTGAAGCGCCGCATTGAACTCGTCGGGCCGTTCCAGATTCGGCATATGTGCCGCCTGCGCAATGACCTTGAGCGTGGCGTCGGGTACCCGGTCCGCAATGATCCGGGCATCGCTTACGGGGGTGAATTCGTCCTCCTCGCCCACCACGACCAATGTCGGAACCTCGATGTCCGGCAGCAATTCCGTGTAATCGCGCCGCTCGGCCCGGCCGCGCAGTGCCGCGGCGGCGCCCTCGGGGGAGGTGCTCTGCATCATTGCGAGGACATGGCGGGCGACATCCGGCAGGGCCTCGATATTCCGCGGCGAGACCATCTTGGGCAGCACCTCGTGCGCATAGCCGCCCATGCCCTCACGCAGCAGGCGATCGGCTGTCGTACGGCGGACGGCCCTGCCCTCGTCCGTGTCCGCGGCGGTAAAGGTGTCGGCGAGCAGCAGGGCCCTTATCCGGTCCGGGAATTGCCGGTGGAATTCCATGACGATCTGCCCGCCCATGGACAGTCCGCCAAGGACGAAACGCTCGACCTCGAGGTCATCGAGCAGGCCGGCGACGTCCCGTACGAAGGTTTCCAGACGGGTCGTTCCGGGTGTGGCCGGGCTTTCGCCGTAGCCGCGGAGATCCGGGGCGATAACCCGCCATCCGGCCGCGCGGAAATAATCGATCTGCGGGCGCCACATCGAGCGATTGAAGGGATGCCCGTGGATGAGAACGAGTGTCCCGCCGTCGCCGTCGCCGTCGCCCTCGTCCTCGTACGCGATGGACGTCATCGTGCCTGCCCCCTATTGCGCTCATGCGCCTCTGCGCTTGCGTATTTCTGCAGCGACTACCGCCGCCGACTTGACGTTTCGATGCTATAGAGGGCAATCTCTCGGTGCAATAAAAACAATGCACTCGGTGCAATGTGCTTGCTGTGTGCCAATGCAGCGACGCAGCGATGTGGCGTTGCGCCCAAGTGGCCAAGTGGCCATGTGGCATCGCGAGGAATGGGGGGGGCTGCCTGGTGGACGACTACCGCGCGATTGCCGATGAGCTGGCGGCCGACATCGCCTCGGGCCGGCTCCGTCCGGGGGACCGGCTGCCGCCGCTGCGCCGGTACGCCCGCCGGCGGGGCATCGCGGCGTCGACCGCGGGGCGGGTCTACCGGGAGCTGACCCGGCGCGGCCTGACGGTGGGGGAGGTCGGGCGGGGGACCTTCGTACGGACGTCGGCCCCGGCGACCGAGCCCGCGCTGGCCGAGCCGGGTGGGGCCCGGATCGATCTGGAACTGAACTTCCCGGTGCTGCGCGAGCAGCCGGCCCGACTCGCCGCGAGCCTTCAACACCTGCTGCGCGCCGAGGCGTTGGCCCCCTCCCTGCAGGCGGTCGGCGTGGCGGGCACCGCGCCGGCCCGCCAGGCCGCCGCCGCGCATCTCGCCCGCGGCGGCTGGACCCCCGACCCCCGGCAGCTGCTCTTCGCGGGCAACGGCAGGCAGGCCATCGCGGCGGCCATCGCCACCCTCGTCCCGGCCGGCGAACGCCTCGGCGTCGAATCGCTCACCTATCCCCTGGTGAAGGGCATCGCCGCCCGTCTCGGCGTCACTCTCGTCCCGCTGGCGATGGACGAACACGGCCTCGTCCCCGCAGCGATCGACGCCGCCCCTTTGCTGCGCGCCGTCTACCTCCAGCCCGCTCTGCACAACCCGCTGGGCATCACCATGCCGGGCCCCCGCCGCGAGCAGCTCGCCGAAACCCTGCGCCGGCACGACCTCTTCGCGATCGAGGACGCCATCTACGGCTTCCTCCGCACCGACCTCAGCCCCTTCGCGGCCCTGGCCCCCGAGCGCACCATCGTCGTCGACAGCCTGTCCAAACGGCTCGCCCCCGGGCTGACCGTGGGATTCCTGATGACACCCGAGGGCCGTACGCAGGACGTCGCGGCGGCCCTCCGGTCGGGGACCTGGACCGCCGCCCGCTTCGCCCTCGACGCGGCGACCCGCTGGATGGCCGACGGCACCGCCGCCGCCATCGAGGAGGAAAAGCGCCGCGACGCCGCCACCCGCCAGAGCCTCGCCGCCGAACGCCTCGCCCCGCACACGCACCAGGCCGACCCGCACGCCTACCACCTCTGGTGGCAGCTCCCCGCCCCCTGGCGGGCCGACACCTTCGTCGCCGCCGCTGCCCGCCGCGGCATCGCGGTCACCCCCTCGGGCGCCTTCGCCGTCGGCCCGGCCCACGCTCCCCATGCCGTACGCCTCGCCCTGGCCTCCCCGCCCCTCGACGCGCTGGCCGATGCGCTCGACGTACTGGCCCAACTGGCCCAGGGCACACCGGAGGACGCGGGGGTGGACTAGGCCCTGTCGTCAAACTCCCGTCGTTCGCCCGGAGGGCGGGCCTCGCGGCGTCTGGTGCGTGCGATCGCAAGGCGGAGGGTCATCCCGGTACTTGGGCGTACCGGGATGAGCCCGACAACGCAGCGAGCGCGCGTGCCAGGCGTCGCGAGGCAGGCGGGAGTTTGACGACAGGGCCTAGGGGCGGAGCCCGGACGGTCAGTCGGTGTGCGGCTCGTGACCGAGCACGTACAGCTCGGGCAGGTTGACCACGACGGCTTCCTGGGTGCTCCGGGCGATCACGACGACGGCCTCCTCGTCGGGGCTCGGGTTCTCCTCGCGGTGGGGAACGTAGGGCGGGACGAAGACGTAGTCGCCGGGGGAGGTGCGCAGCCGGATCTCCTCGGGGGTGCCGCTGGAGTCGTCGAGGAAGACGAACTCCGGGTGTCCCTTGACGACATGGATCGCCGTTTCGGAGGCGCCGTGGTGGTGGTTGGCGGAGGCGGTCTTCGGGGCGACATGGGTCTGCCCCATCCAGATGCGCTCCGCGCCGGCCGTCCGCCCGCTGATCGCGGCGAACCGCCGCATGCCGGCGGTCTGGGCGGTGTCGGCGTCAAGGGCGTCGGCGCGGATGTGGTGCAGCCGGGCGCGCAGCGGCTGGGAGTGCGCCTCCGCGTCCGGGAGGTCGGGGTGGAAGGCGTCGGGCGAGGCCATGGGAATCCTGCTCGTCGGGGTCAGGGTGTGCTGCGTTCATTGTCCGCCTCGTCGCTCCGGGCCTGGGCGCGTCGCCCGAGCCAGAACTTCAACGGCACCAGCGCGAGCCAGGTCCACATGGCCACGGCGGGCGAGACAAAGGCGAGCGGCACCGATACGCCGAAGACCAGGACGGTGGTGCCCAGATCGGCGGTGAGGTCCCGGCCGTACCGGTCGTCGACGGGCCGCGCCTGGAGATGTCTGCGGCGCCACACGACGTGGAACAGCGCCAGATGCAGCAGGTCGATGACGGCGATGGCAAGGGCGTAGACGGCGACGGACACCGCGTGCGAGGAGTACTCGGAGAGCAGGGCGGTCGGGAACGGCAGCAGCGCGATCGCGCCGAGACCCAGCAGCGTCAGACGCTCCAGCAGGGCGTCCACCTGGCGTACCCACTGGAAGATCTGGCGGTGGTCGCGCCAGAAGGCCGCGAGGATGGTGAAGCTCAATGCGTAGGCGCCGACTTTGGGCCACAGCTGGTGCACCGAGGTCTCGAAGGCCCGGGGGCCCAGGCCGTCGGGTACGGAGACATCGAGCACCAGCAGCGTCATGGCGATCGCGAAGATCCCGTCGGAGAGGGCGATCAGCCGGTCCGGGCCCGCCGCCTTCGCCGGGCCGTCCGCCGCGCCGTCCGTGTGGGGTACCGCCACGCAGGCCACGGTACGGAGCTGGGGCGCCCGCCCGGGCACCGCTCCGTACCGTGGCGCGAATCCTCACCCGATCGCCGCCCCGGCAGCCCCGGCAGCCCCGGCAGCCCCGGCCGCCCCGTTACTTCACCGACCCGGCCATGATCCCCTGCACGAACTGCCGTTGGAACGCGAAGAACACGACCAGCGGCACGATCAGGGAGAGGAATGCGCCGGGCGCCAGCACCCCGATGTTGCTGCCGAACTGGCGCATCTGCGACTGCAGGGCCACCGTCAGCGGCTGGGACGCGTTGTCGGCGAAGAGCAGGGCGACGAGCATGTCGTTCCACACCCACAGGAACTGGAAGATGGCCAGGCTGGCGATGGCGGGCCGGCCCAGGGGCAGCACCAGCTGGGAGAAGATCCGCCACTCCCCGCCGCCGTCCATCCGGGCCGCCTCCAGCATCTCCTTGGGGATCTCCGCGAAGAAGTTGCGGAGCAGGAAGATGGCGAAGGGCAGGCCGTACGCGGTGTGGAAGAGGACCACGCCGGGGATGGAGCCGAACAGCCCGAGCGCGCCGAACATCTTGGCCACCGGCAGCAGTCCGATCTGGACCGGCACCACCAGCATCGCGACGACCAGCAGGAAGATCCAGTCCCGGCCGGGGAAGTCCAGCCAGGCGAAGGCGTATCCGGCCAGCGCGGCGATCACCACGACCAGAATCGTGGTGGGCACCGAGATCATGACGGTGTTCCAGAAGGCCTGGACGATGCCCGAGTCCTTCAGCAGTGCCGAGTAGTTGTCGAACGACAGCTGGCCGGGAGCGGTGAACGCCTGCCACCAGCCGCCGCTCGCATTCGCCTCCTCCGTACGCATCGAGGAGAGGAAGAGCCCGGCGGCGGGCGTGAGCCAGACCAGGCCGATGATGATCAGCACGGCCTGGATCAGGCTGGTGGTGAGCCGCTTGGCCGGCCGTGCCGTCGTGCGCCGGCGGGGCGCGGCGGCTTGCTGGACGGTGGTCATGACTGGCTCCTGCGGAAACGTCGGATGTTGAGGGCCATGGCCGGGACCACCAGGAGCAGCAGCAGGACACCGAGGGCGCTGCCCAGACCCTGGTTGTTGCCGCCGCCGAAGGAGACCAGCCACATCTGCAGGGCCAGCACATTGGCGTCCTGCTGTACGGGGCCGGGGGCGATGATGTAGACGAGGTCGAAGACCTTCATCACGTTGATCACCATCGTCACGAACACCACGCCCAGGGCGGGCGCGAGCAGCGGCACGGTGATCCGGCGGAACACCTGCCACTCGTTCGCCCCGTCCATCCGGGCGGCCTCCAGGATGTCCCGCGGCATCGCCGAGAGACCCGCGCCGATCAGGACGAGGGAGAAGCCGGTCCAGATCCACATGTAGGCGCCGATGATGGCGGGCGTGATCAGCGCCGGGCCGAGCCAGGAGATGCCCTCGTACGGCGGGGCGAAGTCCTGGGCGGGGAGGCGGACGGTGTACGCATCCGGCTTGAGACCCGTCAGACGGTAGGAACCGTCCGGCCCGGTGGTGGCGTGCGCCGCCACCTTGCCGTGGGCGTCGACGGCCTCGACGGTGAGCCGGGGCAGGCCGCGTTCGGCGCCGTCCACGGTGCCCGGCTTGCCGCCGCCACCGGGGGTGAAGTCGAGGAAGGCCACCCCCCGCAGTTCGCCGGCGGCCGCCGGGGCCTTGGCGGCCTTCGCGGCGGGCGCGGCCTCCTTGGGCATGTCCTTGGGGGCGACGCCCACCAGGCCCAGGTTGACGGTGTGCCCCGGTTCCGTACGCCGGGCGGTGGTGTACGCACCGTCCTTCCCCTTCACCAGCAGCTTGTCACCGATGCGGGTCTTGGCCGTCGGGAAGGAGGCGCCGTCGTCCTGGACGCTGTTGTGGATGCCGACGGTGACCGCGTTGAGGACGCCACGCTGCGGATCCTGCTCGTAGGCGAGCCGGAAGATGATGCCGGCGGCGAGGAAGGAGATCGCCATCGGCATGAACATCAGCAGCTTGAACGCCGTCTTCCAGCGGATCTTCTCCGTCAGAACGGCCAGGACCAGGCCGAGTCCGGTCAGCAGCGCGGGGGCGAAGACGACCCAGATCGCACTGTTGCGGATGGCCCGCAGCGTCGCCGGGTCCTGGAGCATCTCGGTGTAGTTGTCGGCGCCGACAAAGGTGCTGCCCGACGCGTCGTACATGCTGCGGACGACGGAGAACACGATGGGGTACGCGACGAGCGCGCCCAGCAGCAGCAGGGCGGGCAGCAGGAACACGGCCGCGATCAGACGGCGGCGGCGGGCGGCGCGCCGCCCGGGGGCGCCGGCCCGGCCGGACGCGGGGTCCGGCGGGCCGGGCCGGGTGCCGCGCGTCTCGGCGGGCGGCGCCTCGGAAGTGGTGACAGACATGGCAGGGATTCCTTAGTTGCGGTACGCCTTGGCCGCGGCGGCCTCGAGCTTCTGGGCCGTGGCCTTGGGGTCCGAGGGGTCGCGCAGGAAGTCCTGCAGCAGCTTCCACTCGCCGGCGCCCTGGGTGCCGCCGAAGGCCGCGGGCGCCTGGTCGGACATGTCGAACCGCACGGAGTCCCCGGCGTCCGTCAGCGACTTGGCCGCCTTACGGGTGACCTCGTCCTGGTAATCGCCCGCGGGCACCTTCTTGTTGGGCGAGATGTAGCCGCCGGCCTTGGCCCAGACGGCGGATGCCTCCGGGGAGGCCAGGTACTTCACCAGCGCCATGGCGGCCTTCTTGTTCTTCCCGGCCTTGAGGACCACGGCCGCGTCACCGCCGCTGACCACCGGCGCCTTGCCGCCGTCGACCGAGGGGAACGGGAAGAACTTGGCGTCCTTGCCGACCTCCTTGTGGAGCTCGTCCTTCACCAGCGCGCTGACGAAGTCGCCCTCGTAGACCATGGCCGCCTCGGGCTCCGGGCCGAAGACCTGCTGGACGGACTCGGGGAAGTCGGTCCGCAGCGCACCCGAACCGCCGCCGGCCACCAGGTTCTTGTCGGCGAAGAGCTTGCCGAGGGTGGTCAGCGCCTTGACCACGCTGGGGTCCGTCCACGGAATCTTGTGGGCGGCGAGCTTGTCGTACTTCTCGGCACCGGCCTGCGAGAGATAGATGTTCTCGAACCAGTCGGTGAGCGGCCAGCCCGCCTCACCGGCGACGGAGAAGGCCGGCACGCCCGCGTCGGAGAGGGTACGGCCGGACTTCAGCAGATCCTCGTACGACGTGGCGGGCTTGACCCCGGCCTGGGTGAACGCCTCCGGGCTGTACCAGACCGTCGACTTGTGGGAGGCCTTGAAGTACAGGCCGTAGTAGGTCTTGTCGACCGTGCCGTAGTCCTTCCACACCTGCGCGAAGTTCTTGGTGGCCGCGGCGCCGACCTCCTTCGAGAGGGGCTGCAGCCAGCCCTTCTTGGCGAACTGCTGGAGCACGCCGACCTGCGGGACCATCACCACGTCGGGGGCGTTGCCCCCCTCGATCTGGCTGCCGACGACGGTCGAGACATTGTCACCGGTGGAGGCGAACGTGACCTTGGCGCCGGTCTTCTCGGAGAACGCGTCCAGCACCTGCTTGAAGTTCTTCTGCTCCACACCGGTCCACACGCCGGCCACGGTCAGCGACTGGCCGCTGAGTTCCTGGTTCCCGCCGCCGGGGGAGACGTTGCCGCCACATGCGGTCGCGGTGAGCGCCAGGCCGAGCACGGCGGCGCCGGATATGGCGGTGCGGGCGTTGCGCAGGTGACGTACTGGGGTGTGTCTCATGGTGGTTCCCATCGGTCGGAGCGGTCGGGTCGGTTGGTGGTATCCGGGGCGGTCGGTGGCGGTGGGCCGGGTCGGCGCTACCGGGGATCGGGTGTGTGCATCCACCAGGCCGCGGTGGCGCCGGGAAGCGTTCCCTCGGGGCAGTCGCCGCTGGCCAGCAGGGGGGTGCCGGGTGCGGGGGCGGGCACCGGCTCGGTGCCGAAGTTCACGGCGCACACCAGGCCGTCGCCGCGGACGAAGGCCAGCACCTGCGGCGGGGAGTCCAGCCAGCGCAGCGTCCCCTCGCCGAGCTGGGGGAGCGTGCGGCGCAGCTGCAGCCCTTCGCGGTACAGGTGCCAGAACGACCCGGTGTCGGCCAGCGCCCCGTCCGCGGTGTGCCCGGCGAAGGACGCGGGCTGCGGCAGCCACGTCCCCGCACCGTCCTCGCCCGAACTGAAGCCGAACGGGGCGGCCTGGCCGGACCAGGGCAGCGGCACCCGGCACCCGTCCCGGACGTGCTGCCGGCTGCCCGTACGGTGGAAGATCGGGTCGGTGAGGACCTCGTCCGGCAGATCGTCGACCTCGGGCAGCCCCAACTCCTCGCCCTGGTAGACGTAGGCGGCCCCGGGCAGCGCCAGCATCAGCAGCGCGGCCGCGCGGGCCCGCGCCGGGCCCGCCCCGACGGCCTCGCCGCCGGGCCCGGTCGCGTAGCGGGTGGCGGTCCTGACCTGGTCGTGGTTGTTGAGCACCCAGGTGACGGTGGAGCCGGTGGCGGCGATGTCGGTCAGCGCCTCGGAGATCACCTTGCGGAAGACGTCGACGTCCCAGGGCGCGGTCAGCAGATGGAAGAAGAACGCCTGGTGCAGCTCGTCGGGCCGGACATAGGCGGCCTGTTCGCCGGGCGTCCGTACCGAGACCTCGCCGACCAGCAGCCGGTCATGGCCGTCCCGGGCCGTGTACTCCTCGCACAGCGCCCGCCAGCTGCGCCATACGTCGTGGACCTCGGGCTGGTTCCAGGCCAGCGGGTTGACGGAGTCACGGGTGCGCTCGTCGGCCGACGGGTCGGGGGAGTCGGGGAGCTCGGGGTGCTTGAACAGGCCCGCGGCCACATCGATACGGAATCCGTCGACCCCGCGGTCCAGCCAGAAGCGCAGCACCTTCTCGAAGTCGGCGCCCACCTCGGGGTTACGCCAGTTCAGGTCGGGCTGCTCGGGCGTGAACATGTGGAGGTACCACTGGCCGGGCCTGCCCTCCGCGTCCTCGGTACGGGACCAGGCGGGCCCGCCGAACATCGCCCGCCAGTTGTTGGGCGGCAGATCGCCGTTCGGCCCGCGTCCGTCCGCGAAGTGGAAGAGCGACCGGAACGGTCCGCCGGGCTCCTCCTCCAGGGCGGTACGGAACCACGGGTGCTCGCTGGAGCAGTGATTGGGCACGACGTCCAAGAGCACCTTGAGGCCCAGCCGGTGGGCGTCGGCCGCCAGGCGGTCGAACTCGGCGAGATCGCCGTAGGCGGGGTCCACCTCGCGGTAGTGAGCTACGTCGTAGCCGTGGTCGTGCTGCGGCGAGGGGTAGAACGGGCTGAGCCAGATGCCGTCGACCCCGAGCTTCTTGAGGTACGGCAGCCCGGTCCGTACGCCCGCCAGATCGCCGATGCCGTCACCGGTGGTGTCGCGGAAGCTGCGCACATACACCTGGTAGATGACCGCGTCCCGCCACCAGCGCTGTGCCGTGCCGGGTGCCGTGTCCGGAGCCGCATCGGATGCGGTGTCCGATGCCAGCAAGGGAGAGGGTGCGAGTCCGACCGAGGGGCCGTTCCCTGCCGAGGCTGTGAGCATCTGCCGTGATCCGTTCTTACCTGAGCATGCCGAAGCGGCCTGCAGTTCGCCGGTCAGTTGGTATGCATGCATGTTAAGTAGGCGTGTCGTTTGCGTGTCAACGAAGCGGCCGAAAATGACAGGGAGATGCCTGGGTATGACCAGATATAAGGAAAGGCCGCGCTACTTAACGTGTAACTAGCAGCAAGAAGTTGATCAACTGCGACCGACGATGGCGCTGAGCTCCTGGCTCAGCCGTGCGACCGTCGCGTCCGTGCTGCGCCCGTGTGTCAGCGCGTCATGCATCACGGCCTGCACCGCCAGGCTCACCTGGTCGTACCGGGGGCTCTTCAGCCGCGGGCGGGCCGTCAGCACGCCGCGCTTCAGCGTCGGCAGGGACGGGAAGCGCCGCACCAGCTCCGGCTCCGCGTACAGGCCGGCCCACACCGGAGGCAGCGCCCCCTCGGTGAGCACCCGGCGCTGCACCGGCTCGGACGTGAGATACGAGATCAGATCGGCGGCCGTCTTCCGGTGCCGTGAGTGGCTGTTGACCGCCAGGTTGGAGCCGCCCAGCACGCTCGACCCCTGGCCGTCGGGGCCGGGCAGCGGTACGGTGCCGACCTTGCCCGCGAGCTTCGACGCCCCCGGGTGGGCGAGTGCGTACGCATACGGCCAGTTCCGCAGGAACAGCAGCTTGCCGTCCTGGAAGGCCTGCCGGGACTCCTCCTCCTTGAACTCCAGCGCGCGCCGCGGGATCCACCCCTCGCGCACCCCGTCGAGCAGGAACGACAGCCCGCGCCGCGCCGCTGCGGAGTCCACCGTGACCCGCTCGCCCTCGCCCGCCAGCACCGTGCCGCCCGCCGACTGCACGGCCTCGACGACATTGGCGGTCAGTCCCTCGTACGGCAGGAGCTGGCCCGCGTAACCGTCCAGCCCGTACTTGGGCGCGACCGTCTTCGCCAGCCGTTCCAACTCCGCCCAGGTGCGCGGCGGCCGGACGCCTTCGCGGTCGAGTACGTCCTTGCGGTAGTAGAGCAAACCGGCATTCGTGACATAAGGGACGGCGTAGAGCCGGCCCCGGAAGGTGGCGGTGTCCACCACCGGCGGCAGGAAGTGGCGCAGCGGGAACCGCCGCCCGTCCACCGGGGCGATCCAGCCCGCGGCCGCGAACTCCGACGTCCATGCCACATCGATGTTCAGCACGTCGAAGCGGTCGCTGCCGGAGCGCAGCTCGGAGACCATCTGGGCGCGCACCTCGTCGGCGGCGTCCGGCAGCTCGACCAGCGTGACCTTCTCGCGGGGGTGCCGGGCGTTCCAGCCGTCGAGGACCCCGCGCAGATAGCCGGTGAGGTCGCCGCCGGTCACCAGGGTCAGCGGGCCGCGCCCGGCCGCGTCACCACGCGGTTCGCCGCCCTGGGCCCCGGACATACCTGCGAACAGCAGCGAGCACACGAGCAGCGCCCGGCCTGCGGCACGCTTCCACCGCATGGGCTCCTCCTTGCGCCGGCGCCGACGGGTCACCGGCCCGACGGCAGGCCCCCTGTATACCTGTTAGCCATGCGGGGATACTAGGTCCCGCAGGAAGAGCTGGAGGAATGCAGGAAGAGCTGCCGGAATCTCCGGTTCTGCAGGAATATACGACGGCGCACCGGCCGTCGGCCGGACGAGTTCAGCCGACCGACGGGTACGGACCGACAACCACGGGCGGGGAGGGAGAGGGAAGGCGTGCGGCTGCCACTCCTCGCGCTGTTGGTCGGCGGACCCGCACACGGCTATGAACTCAAGCAGGCCCTTGAGAACCTCCTGGGCGCGGCATACCCTCAGCCGAACGTCGGCCAGATCTACGTCACCCTGAGCAGGCTCGAGAAGGCGGGCCTGATCGAGGGGGAGGACGTCGAGCAGACGGACCGGCCGAACAAACGCATCTACCGGATCACCGCGGCGGGCCGCGAGACGGTGGACGCGTGGTTCGAGCAGTCCACCGCCGAACCACGGGTCCGGGACGAATTCTTCATGAAGCTCGCCCTGGCCCCGTACTCCGAGACCACCGATCAGATCGCCCTGATCAACAAGCAGCGCCGTCACTACCTCAACACCATGCGCGATCTGTCGAAACTCGCCGCGGCCGAGGACCGCGGCAACCGCGTCGCGCAGCTGCTGATCGAGGGCGCCATGCTGCATCTGCAGGCGGATCTCGACTGGCTGGAACGCTGCCAAGAGGAGTGGGAATGAACCGGGACGAGCCGTCCGGCGCGATACCGGGCCCGATACTGCGGGCAGCCGGCCTGGTCAAGACGCACCGGCCGGAGGGCGCCGCCCCGGTGCACGCCGTACGCGGCGTCGACCTGGAGATCGGGCGCGGCGAATTCGTCGCCGTCACCGGGCCCTCCGGAGCCGGCAAATCCACCCTTCTCCACCTCCTCGGCGGCCTCGACCGCCCCGACAGCGGCACCATCTGGCTCGACGGCCGCCGGGTCGACTCCTCCAGCGAGGCGCGCTGGGCCGTACTGCGCCGGCACCACATCGGCGTCGTCTTCCAGTTCTTCAACCTGGTGTCCAACCTCACAGTCGCCGACAACGTCGAACTCCCCGCCCTGCTGGCCGGCCGTTCCCCGAAGAAGGCCCGTGCCGACCGCGTCGACCTGCTCGAGGAGCTGGGCCTGGCGGGCAAGGAGAACTGCACGCCGGGCGAGCTGTCCGGCGGCGAGCAGCAGCGCGTCGCGCTGGCCCGCGCCCTGGTCAACGCCCCCAGCCTGCTGCTCGCCGACGAACCCGCCGGAAGCCTGGACAGCAAGGGCACTCGTGAGGTGCTGCGCCTGCTCGCCCGGTTCCACCGGCGCGGCCAGACCATCCTGCTGGTCACCCATGACGCCAGGATGGCGAGTGCCGCGGACCGGGTGATCAGCTTCTACGACGGCCAGGTGGCCGACGATGTGCACCTGGGCGGCGGCCGCCCCGGGGCCGATGTGTCCGACGTCCTCAAGCTGAAGGGCTGACCCGTGCGAGCGGCGGCCCGCTGGACCCGGGCCCACCTGCGCGCACACCGCGCCGCGGCCGTCCTCATCGTGCTGGCCACCGCCGGGATCACCGTCTCCCTCCTGCTGGCCACCGCCCTGTTCGGGTACGCCACCGACCCCTGGCAGCGGGTCTTCACCCGGTCCGCCGGCGCCCACGTATGGATCCACACCCAGACCGACGCCCCCGCCGCCTCCCTGGCCCACTTGGACGAGGTACGCGCCGCCTCCGGGCCCTTCCGTACGGTACGGACCACCGCAAGCCTCCAACTGGGCGGCTCCAAGGCCACGTTGGAGCTGCGCGGCGCACCTGAGCGCCCGGCGGTGGCCGCGCCCCAGGTGGTCGCGGGCCGCTGGCTCGACCCGGCCGCCGATGCGGGCACCCGCGCGGGCACCGGCCGGGGCATCGTCCTGGACAGCGCGGTGGCCCGCGCGATGTGGGCCAAACCGGGCGACTCCCTCGCGCTGAGCGGCTTCGCCGCGCCACTGCGGGTGGTGGGCGTCGCGGACACCGCCGAGCCCGGCTTCCGTGCCGGCGAGACGCCGGGCGTGGCCTGGGTGCTGCCCGCGACCCTCGCCGCCTCGGACGCGGAGCGCGACCAGCGCGGCAAAACCATCGGACTGCGCCTCGCCGACCCCGAGGACACCGACTACGTCGTCCAGCGGGCGGTCACCCGGCTCGGCGCCGACCAGATCACCGATGTCTCCACCTGGCGGCAGGCCAAGGCCGAGGCCGCCGGCGACAACCAGCTCCTGGGCCGGCTGCTCGCGCTCTTCGGGCTCGGCGCACTGCTGGCCGCGGCCCTCGCGGTGGGCGGCGCCATCAGTACCCGGGTCCGCGGACACCTGCGGGACATCTCCGTCCTGAAGGCCATCGGCTTCACCCCCGGCCAGGTGGTCCGCATGTTCCTCGCCCTGCACCTGGGCTTCGCCCTGCTCGGCGGCACGCTCGGCGCGCTGGTCACCCAGGCGCTCGGCCCCCTGGCGCCCGGCCGTATCGGGGAGGCGCTGGCCCTGTGGCAGGACCTCCCCGAACACACCTGGCTGCCCTTCGCCGTCCCCGTCGGCGTGGTGGTCTTCATCGGCTCGGCGACCTGGCTGGCCGCATGGCGGGCCGGGCGGGTGCCGCCGGTGCCCGTCGCCCGCGCCGCCGTCCCCACCGGCCGTCGGCCGTCCGGCTCGACCCGGCGCGCGCTGGGCCTGGGGATCCCACCGGCCGTCGTCCTCGGCTGGCGCGGCGCCTTCCACCGCCCGCTGCGCTCCTCGGCAGCCGTCGCCCGGCTGGCCGTCCCCCTCCTCCTGATCACCATCGCCCTGGGCGCCTGGGCCACCCTGAACCGCTTCACCGCCCACCCCGAGCACGTCGGCCTGCCCGCCGCCCTCACCGCCCGCTCCGACACCCTGGGCGAGCGGCAGCTACGCCAGCTCCTCGCCGCGCAGCCGCGGGTCACCGCCTACCCGGGCGCCGAGGTCCAGGCCCTCGTCCCGGGCCAGACCGGCACCATCACCCTGCGCGGCCTGGGTACGGACGCCCACCCCTACCCCTTTACCGTCGTGGCGGGCCGCGCCGCCCACGGCCCCGACGAGGCGGTCGCCGGCCAGGGCCTGCTCGACCTCCTCGACGCCCAGGTCGGCGACTGGGTGCGGATGACCGTCGCCGGACAGCCGCACGTCCTGCACATCGTCGGCCGCAGCATCGAACCGGCCGACGGCGGCCGGGTCATCTCCACCGCCCTGGACACCCTCCGGGACGGCGCCCCGGCGCTGCACCCCGACTTCTACCACCTGGTCCTCCGCCACGGCACCGACCCGGCCACGGTCCGCGACGCCCTGACCGACGCATCCGCCGGCCGCCTGGAAGTACGCGAGATCCCCAACCCCGCCGACCAGCTCTCGGCGGTCCGCGCCGTCATCATCGGCCTGATCGCGATCCTCGTACTGATCGGCCTGGCCGAACTGTCGACCACGGTCGCCGCCGGAGTACGCGACCGCAGCCGCGACCTCCTCGCCCTCAGGGCGGTGGGCCTGACCCCACGCCAGATCGCCGCCGTGATCGTCGCCGCCACCGTCTTCATCGCCCTGGCCGCCGTACTGCTCGGCACCGTACTGGGCCTCTCCGCCGCGGAATGGCTCATCAACCTCCAGGGCCACACCAGCGGCTGGGGGACGGGCATCGCCCAGCGCCCGGCCCTGGGCACCCTGGCACTGGTCGACGCCGCCGCGGTGCTGGTCGCGGGGGCGGTCTCGCTGCTGCCGGCCGTCCGCGCGGTGCGCGGCAAGCTGGTGGATTCGGCGAGCGGGGCGCTCTGAGTCAGGTTGCCGGAACCTCCCCTGGCCCCCTCTCGCGTAGTTACTTGCCAAATTTGCAAGTACTTGCCATTCTGGAAACAGTTGACCAGTGGGAACAAGGGGGAGTCATGAGCGAGTGTGCCGATGCTGGGGAGACCCTGCGGCGGGCCGCCGGTCTCGAGAAGGCGGCGCGGGCGCGAAGCGGCTGGTACGCGCGCTGTCTGTGGGCGTTCGCGGCCTGGCAACTGGTGTTCTTCCCGATGGCTCTCCTGTGGCACGGCTCCGCCGCGCCGATGGTGTACCAGCCGGCCAATGCGCTCCTGGTGGCGGGGCTGAGTGTGTATGCCGCACGACAGCGGGTGGTGCGCCGTGGCTTCGGCCTCCGGCACGGCGTCCTGATGGCGTCCTGGGGAGTTGCCTTCGGCCTGACGCTCGCGCTCGGATACACGGTCTTCGTCGACAGTCCGGCCTTCGCGGCCGCGGGTGCCGTGGTGTGTGCGCTGCCGCTCGCCACGGGCGCCTGGCTGGAGATGCGGCGGTCGTCGTGACGGGCGAGAGCGGGGGGCTGCCGGCGGGGAGCCATCCCCGGCACGCCCTCGCCCCCCTGCTCAACGCGCCCGTTCGGCTGTCGGTGGTGGCTGCCCTGGCTCCGGTGGACAAGGCCGAGTTCGGCTGGGTACGAGATCTGGTGGAGGTCACCGACTCGGCGCTTTCCAAGCAGGTGTCGGCGCTGGAGGAAGCGGGCCTGGTGGCCGTCCACAAGGCCCGGGTCGGGCGGCGCCCGCGGACCTGGCTCTCGCTGACCCCCGACGGGCGAACCGTCTATCGGCGGCACATGGCGGCACTGCGGGCGATCGCCGAAGGGTAGGAGCTGCCGATCCCGTCGCAGGGCGGGCGGTGAAGGGCCATGCCGTACCCGCCCTGCGCCACCCGGGTAGACCTCCACCGGTCTGGACCTCCGGAGTTATCCACAGGCCTGGCCGGGGTGTTCGGGGCCGCGTAACGTGACGAGGCATGAAGATCCTGATCAGCGCGGACATGGAAGGCGCAACGGGCGTGACCTGGCCCGCGGATGTGCTGCCGGGGACGCCGCAGTGGGAGCGCTGTCGGCATATGTTCACCTCCGATGTGAATGCGGCCATCGCCGGATTCTTCGACGGCGGGGCCGATGAGGTGCTCGTCAATGAAGCGCACTGGACGATGCGCAATCTGCTGCTGGAGCAGCTCGACGAGCGGGCCCAGATGCTGACCGGGCGGCACAAGTCACTGAGCATGGTCGAGGGCGTCCAGCACGGCGATGTCGACGGGATCGCCTTCGTCGGCTATCACACCGGCGCGGGCGCCGAAGGGGTCCTCGCGCACACGTATCTGGCGAATTCGCTCACCGGGGTCTGGGTCGACGGCACCCGGGCGAGCGAGGGCCATCTCAACTCCCTTGTGGTGGCCGAATACGGCGTGCCGGTGGTGCTGGTCACCGGTGACGACCGGACCTGTCAGGACGCGCTGGGGTATGCGCCGGACGCGCCCGGGGTGGCGGTCAAGGACTATGTCTCGCGCTATGCCGCGGTGTGCCGCCCCCCGGCCCGTACGGCCGCCGACATCCGGGCCGGGGCGCAGTCGGGAGCGGCACTGGCCGTGCGGCACGAGCCGGTGCGGCGCGGGCCGTACCGCTTCGAGATGGAATTCGACGCCGAGCATCTGGTGGGCGCGGCGACGTGCGTCCCCGGCGTGGAGCGCAGCGGAGAGCGCCGCGTCGCGTATACCAGTCAGAACATGTATGAAGCCATCCGGTGCTTCAAGGCGGTCACCACCGTCGTCTCGTCCGCCGTGGAGGAACAATATGGCTGACCAGCAGGCCCTTGACGAGGCGGTGCGGTTCACCTCCGAGCTGATCCGTATCGATACGAGCAATGCCGGTGACGGCGCATGCCAGGAGCGCCCGGCCGCCGAGTACGTCGCCGAGCGGCTGGCCGGGGCAGGGCTCGAACCGACGCTGCTCGAGCGCACCAAGGGACGTACGAACGTCGTCGCCCGCATTGCCGGTACGGACCCCGCAGCCGATGCCCTGCTGGTGCACGGCCATCTGGACGTGGTGCCCGCCGAGCCCGCCGACTGGCGCGTGCACCCCTTCTCCGGAGAGGTCCGGGAGGGGGTGGTCTGGGGCCGTGGCGCGATCGACATGAAGAACATGGACGCGATGGTGCTCGCGGTCGCCCGCCAGTGGGCGCGCGCGGGAGTCCGCCCGCGGCGGGACATCGTGCTGGCCTTCACCGCGGACGAGGAGGCCAGCGCCCACGACGGCTCGGGATTTCTCGCCGACCACCACGCCGACCTCTTCGAGGGCTGCACCGAAGGCATCAGCGAGTCCGGGGCGTTCACCTTCCACGCGGGCGGCGGTATGCGGCTGTACCCGATCGCGGCGGGGGAGCGCGGGACGGCCTGGCTGAAGCTGACCGCCCACGGGCAGGCCGGCCACGGCTCAAAGGTCAATCACGCCAACGCCGTCAGCCGGCTGGCCGCCGCCGTGGCCCGGATCGGTGAGCACACCTGGCCGGTCCGGCTCACCCCGACCGTGCGCGCCGCGCTGCGCGAGCTGGCCGCGCTGCACGAGATCGACATCGATGTCGACTCGCCCGACTTCGACGTGGACGCGCTGCTGAGCAAGCTCGGCCCGTGCGCCAAACTGGTCGAGCCGACGGTCCGCAACAGCGCCAACCCGACGATGCTGGCCGCCGGGTACAAGGTCAATGTGATCCCGGGCAGCGCCGTCGCCTATGTGGACGGCCGGGTCGTCCCCGGTGGCGAGGCGGAGTTCCGTACGACCATGGACGCCCTCACCGGACCCGAGGTCACCTGGGACCACCACCACGGCGAGGTCGCGCTCGAGGCCCCGGTGGACTCCCCGACGTATGCGGCGATGCGGGCCTCGATCGAGCGGTTCGACCCGCAGGGGCATGTCGTTCCGTACTGCATGTCCGGCGGCACGGACGCCAAGCAGTTCTCCCGGCTGGGCATCACCGGCTACGGCTTCTCACCGCTCAAGCTGCCCGCGGGCTTCGACTATCAGGCACTGTTCCACGGCGTGGACGAACGGGTCCCGGTCGAGGCCCTGCACTTCGGTGTGCGCGTGCTCGACGATTTCCTGAGACAGGCCTAGGACAGGAATCGGGGGCGGGGCCGGGGAAACCCCGGGGCAGGGATCACGGCAGGAGCAGGGCAGGCCTATGAGCAGGCCTACGACAGGCACGGCACGCATGGGGCAGGCACCCGGTGGTGTCCGGCAGAGGAGGAACAGCAGCATGGTGACCACGGCTCCCTACGGCGCCTGGCAGTCCCCGGTCGAGTCCCGGACGGTCGCCGCCCACGACGGCCGCCCGGCCTTCGTCGGTGTGGTCGGCGACGAGGTCTGGTGGACGGAGCCGCGGCCCGCCGAGGGCGGCCGCCGGGCGCTGGTCCGCAGACTCCCGGACGGCGCGGTGGAGTCGGTGCTGCCCGCGCCCTGGAACGTCCGCAGCCGGGTGCTGGAGTACGGCGGCCAGCCCTGGGCCGGAACGGTCACCGCACACGGACCGCTCGTCGTCTTCAGCAACTTCGCCGACCAGCGCCTGTACGCCTACGAACCCGGCACCGGCGCCGCCCCGCGCCCGCTCACCCCGCTGTCGGAGGTCGGCGACGGCCTGCGCTGGGTCGACCCCGTACTGCGCCCGGAGCTCGGCGAGGTGTGGTGCGTGCTGGAGGAGTTCACCGGGGACCGGCCGACAGATGTGCGCAGGGTGCTCGCCGCCGTACCGCTGGACGGATCGGCGGCCCAACACCGCGATTCGGTAAGGGAATTGAGCGATGACCGGCATCGGTTCGTCACCGGCCCGCGGGTCTCACCGGACGGAAACCGTGCGGCCTGGATCGCCTGGGACCATCCCCAGATGCCGTGGGACGGCACGCTGGTGATGCTGGCCCGGATCACCGCCAAGGGGGAGTTCGCCGACGTCCGCCCGCTCGTCGGCGATCTCGGCCCGGCCTCCCCGGGCGGCGGCGGGGCCGGCGAGTCCGTCGCGCAGATCGAATGGGCCGCCGACGGCTCGTTGCTGTTCGTCTCCGACGTCGGCGGGTGGTGGGAGCTGCAGAGCATCGACCCGGACACGGCCGACGACGGGGTGGTGGCGAGCCGGGGCCTGTGCCCGGCCCGGCAGGAGGAGTTCGGCGGGCCCTTGTGGAACGTGGGGCAGCGCTGGTTCCTGCCCCTGGAGAACGGCACCCTCGCCGCCATCCACGGCCGCGGCACCAGCACGCTCGGCATCCTCGACCCGGTCTCCGGCGAGCTGGTCGACTCGGCGGGCCCCTGGACGGAGTGGGCCCCCGCCCTCGCCGTCCACGGCAGCCGCGTCATCGGCATCGCCGCCGGCCCGCACAGCTCGTACGAGATCGTCGAGCTGGACGCCTGCACCGGCCGCACCCGGGTGATCGCCGCCCGGCACGTCGACGCGGTCGACCCGGCCTACTACCCCCGTCCGCAGCCCCGGACCTTCACCGGCCCCGGCGGCCGGGACATCCACGCCCATGTCTATCCCCCGCACAACCCCGAATTCGCCGCTCCCGAGGGCGAGTTGCCGCCCTATGTGATGTGGGCGCACGGCGGCCCGACGGGCCACGCCCCGCTGGTGCTCGACCTGGAGCTGGCCTACTTCACCTCCCGCGGCATCGGCGTCGCCGTGGTCAACTACGGCGGTTCGACGGGCTACGGCAGGGAGTACCGCGAGCGGCTGCGCGGCCAGTGGGGCGTGGTGGACGTCGAGGACTGTGCGGCCGTGGCCCGTTCGCTGGCCGACGAAGGCAGCGCCGACCGCGCCCGGCTGGCGATCCGCGGCGGCAGCGCCGGCGGCTGGACCACCGGCGCCTCGCTCACCTCCACCGACCTCTACGCCTGCGGCACGATCAGCTACCCGATCCTGGACCTGGCCGGCTGGGCGACCGGCGAGACCCATGACTTCGAGTCGCAGTATCTGGAGTCGCTGGTCGGCCCGTTCGCCGAGGTCCCAGAGCGCTACCGCGAGCGCTCGCCGCTGCACCGCGCGGACCGGATCGCCGCGCCGTTCCTGCTGCTCCAGGGCATGGACGATGTGATCTGCCCGCCCGTGCAGTGCGACCGGTTCCTCACCGAGGTCGCCGGGCGCGGCATACCGCACGCCTATCTCACCTTCGCCGGCGAGGGCCACGGCTTCCGCCGCGCGGAGACCATCGTGCGTGCCTTGGAGGCCGAACTCTCCCTCTACTCCCAGACCTTCGGCATCACGCGCGACGACATCCCGGCACTGGAGCTCCGTACATGACCGCCGCCGGTCCCGCTGCCGCGCCGGTCCGTCCGCCGCGGCTGCGGCCCGGCGACCGGGTGGCGGTCGTCGCGCCCAGCGGACCGATCATGCCCGAGCGGCTCGACTGCGGGTTGGACGTGCTGCGCGGCTGGGACCTCGACCCGGTGGCCGCCCCGCATGTCCGCGACACCCATGCCACCTTGCGCTATCTCGCCGCCGCCGATGAGGAGCGCGCCCGCGACCTCCAGGAGGCGTGGTGCGATCCGTCCGTCAGGGCGGTGTTCGCGGCGCGCGGCGGCTACGGTGCCCAGCGGATGGCGGACCTGCTGGACTGGGACGCCATCCGGTCCGCCGCCCCCAAACCACTCATCGGCTTCAGCGATGTGACGGTGCTGCACGAGGCGTTCGCGGTGCGTGCCGGGGTGGCGACGCTGCACGGCCCGGCCGCCGCCGGAGAGGTCTTCCTCAAGGACGACGCCACCCGGGAGGGGCTGCGCCGCACGCTCTTCGCGCCGGAGACGGTCCGTACGGTGACCTCGGCGTCGTCCCGGCCGCTGGTGCCGGGACGGGCCCGCGGGATCACCCTTGGCGGCTGTCTGACGATGCTCGCCGGCGAGCTGGGCACCCCGCACGCCAGGCCCGGCGCAGCGGGCGGTCTGCTCCTGCTGGAGGACGTGGGGGAGCCGCCGTACCGCATCGACCGGGCGCTGACCCAGCTCCTGCGCGCCGGATGGCTGGACGGTGTCGCCGGAATCGTCCTCGGCTCCTGGGCGCGCTGCGGTCCCTACGCGCGGGTGCGGGAGGCGCTGGTGGACCGGCTGGGCGGGCTCGGGGTGCCGGTTGCCGAGGAGTTCGGGTTCGGGCACGGCGACTCGGCGCTGACGCTGCCGCTCGGCGTACCGGCGGAGCTGGATGCCGCCACCGGCACCCTGACCTTCGACACGCCGGCGCTGACCTGAACTCCCGCCGGACCACGGGGATGTGCGCAGGCCAACGAGACCTCCCTCGGCTTCTCGGAGAGCCGGCCGGAACGGCGGCGAACTGGTCCCGTCCGGCACCGAACCGGTCCTGTCCTGCGCCGAATTGGTCCCCTGGCGATCCGATCTGACGGCCTGCCAATAACTCTTGTCAGGAGCGTTGACACCCTCGTTACTCGTGTCACACCATGAGGCGCCGTTACCGACTGGTTGGTACGGCTGCCCTTGTGGAGGTCATTCGTGCACAGCGTGTCCCGAGCCGTGTCCCGCCCCGTACTCCGCACTTCCCTCGCCCTGCTGGCCGGCACCGCCCTCGCCGCGCCCCTCGTCCTGGCCGCCCCCGCGGCCGCCGCGGACCCGTATACCGTCACCGCACTGAAAGTGACCGTCCGGGCCGGTGACCGTGACTGCACCCTGGACGCGGACCTCTACCGCCCCGCCGGCGTCGACGCCGCGCACCCGGCGCCCGCCGTACTGACCACCAACGGCTTCGGCGGCAGCAAGGCGGACGGGTCGACCGACGCCACCGCCAAGGCCGTTGCCGCCCGCGGCTATGTCGCGCTGGCCTATTCCGGCCTCGGCTTCGGCAAGTCCGGCTGCCCGATCTCCCTTGACGACCCCAAGGCCGACGGCCGGGCGGCGAGTCAGCTCGTCGACCTCCTGGCCGGGACCCGAACTGCCGACGACGGCACGCGGGTTGACTACGTCACCAAGGACGGCAGGGGGGACCCGCGGGTCGGCATGATCGGGGGCTCGTACGGCGGGGCGATCCAGATGGCCACCGCGTCCGTCGACCCTCGCGTCGATGCGCTCGTTCCCCTCATCACCTGGAACGACCTCTCCTACTCCCTCGCCCCCAACAGTGCGGACCGTGCGCAGGGCGTCAGCGGACCGGTGCCCGGCGCGTACAAGTACCAGTGGACGAACGGGTTCTTCCTGATCGGCGAGGCGCAGGGGCTGCTCAACCCGAGCCTGGACCCGTCGCGGCGGGGCGGCGCGGGCTGTCTGCACTTCGTTGCGCCGGCCTGTGAGACCAAACGGCTGCTGGATTCGGGCAGGTATCCGGCGGACCGGACCGCCACCATGCTGGCGTACGCGCGCAGCGTCTCCCCGGTCTCGTATCTGAAGTCCGTCAAGGCGCCCACGCTGCTGGTCCAGGGCCAGGCCGACACCCTCTTCAACCTCAACGAGGCCACCGCCACCTACCGCACCCTCGCCGCCCAGGGCACCCCGACGAAGATGATCTGGCAGGCCTGGGGCCACAGCGGCGGCATGAAGAACCCGGTGAAGGGCGAACTCGACCTGGGGAAGGGGAACCTGGAGACCAGTTACGTCGGGAAGCGGATCCTGGCCTGGTTCGACCGGTATCTGCACCACCGGAAGGGCACCGGCACCGGACCGGCCTTCGCCTACTACCGGGACTGGGTGGCCGAGGGGCCCACCTACGCCACCTCGCGCACCGTCCCTGCCGACGGCGGCCAGAAGCTGTATCTCTCCGGCGACGGCAAGCTCGTCGGCCACCGCAAGAAGGTGGCGCGCGGCAGCCGGGAATACCGCAACGGGCTGTTGCCCACCAGCCATTCGGAGAGCTCGCTGGCCGGGCTGCTCGGACTGCCCGACCCCGCCCCGTACGACATGAAGGGCACCTATCTGGACTGGACGTCCGCCCCGGTGGCGGGCGGGCCGGTGGATGTGGTGGGCGTGCCCAGGGTGACGCTGAAGGTGGTCTCGCCGAAGACCGAGCGGGTGCAGAACTCCTCGGACGCGGCCGACAAGCTGGTGCTCTTCGCAAAGCTCTATGACGTGGCGCCGGACGGGACGAGGACGCTGGTGCACCGGCTGGTGGCCCCGGCCCGGGTGCCCGATGTGACCCGGAGGTTCACCGTGGAACTCCCGGGCATGGTGCACCGTTACGAGCAGGGGCACCGCCTGCGCTTGGTGATCGCCGCGAGCGACACCGCCTATGCGGGCAATCGCGGAGTGAAGCCGGTGACGGTCACCAGCGCGCCCGAGGACACCGGTGTCCTCGAACTTCCCGTCACCCAGGGGACCTTGGGGTAATTCCCGTGAGGCCTGGTGGTGCGGTCGTGCGGTGGTGCGGTAGCGGATGGGGTGGATGCCGTAGGAAGAAAGAAGTCGGTGGGGAGCCGGCGCCGGTGGGGGCGCTCAGGCGTCCGTAAGGGTGATGGCCTGAACCGGGCAGGCGCGGGCGGCTTCCCGTGCGAGCGGGTCGCCCGCGCCGTCCTCGCGGCCGGGCAGTACCTGGCTGAAGCCGTCGTCGTCCTGGGTGAACACCCCCGGTGCCGTCAGGGCGCACTGCCCGGCGCCGATACAGCTGTCCTGGTCAATGGCGATCCGCATCCCGGACCCCTTTCGCTCGTCCGCTGTCACCGGTGGCATCTACCAGGCCACCGGCAGCTCGATCATGCCTTGCAGGGTGTCACCCGGTTTGAACGGAATTTCGGCGGCCGGCACGGCGAGCCGCAGGTCCGGGATCCTGGTGAAGAGCGAACGCAGCGCGATCTCCATCTCCGCACGGGCGAGGTTCTGGCCCAGGCACTGGTGGATCCCGAAGCCGAACGCCACGTGATGGCGCGCGCTGCGGCTCCAGTCCAGGTCGTCCGGCGCCGGGTACGCCGTACCGTCCCGGTTGATCAGGGACGTGGGGAACACCACGCCGTCATCGGCGCGGATGGTCACGCCGCCGATCTCGATGTCCTCCGTCGCCACCCGCAGCAGGCCGTCGGCGATCGACAGGAACCGCAGCAGCTCCTCGACCACGGCCGGTATCAGGTCGTCCCGCGCCCGCAACCGGGCCAGCTGCTCGGGGTGTTCCAGCAGCGCGAAGGTGCCCAGCGAGATCATGTTGGCGGTGGTCTCATGGCCCGCGAGCAGCAGGATCATGGCCATCCGGACCAGTTCCCCGTGCTCGAGGGAGCCGGCCCGCAGCCGGTCGGCGATCAGCTCGTCCAGCAGCCCGTCGCCCGGTGCCTTCTCCTTGCGGGCGATCAGCGCGGTGAAGTACTCCGCCAGGTTGTCGTCGGCCTGCTCCGTCTCCTCTTTCGTACGGCCGCGCAGGAGCCGGCGCGACTCCTCCTCGAAGAACTCGTGGTCGGCGTACGGAACGCCGAGCAGCGCGCAGATCACCATCGAGGGGACCGGCAGCGCGAACGCCGAGACCAGCTCGGCGGGCGGGCCCTGGGCCAGCATCCGGTCCAGCAGATCATCGACGATCTGCTGGATCTGTGGCCGCAGCGCGGCGGTCCTCTTGAGGCTGAAGCTGGGGATCAGCATCCGCCGCTGGGTGTTGTGCTCCGGGTCGTCCACGCCGATCAGCGGGAACTTGACCCGCCGGATTGCCTCGGCGCGCTCGAGCGGCACCGGGAACGCCGGGTTCTGCCGGTCGGAGGAGAGCCGGGGGTCGGTCAGCAGCGCCCGCGCCTCGGTGTGGCCGGTGACCGCCCATACCTGGCGGCCGTCGTAGAAGGTGACGCGGGACAGCGGGCCCGCCTCGCGCAGTGGCTGATAGGTGGTGGGTGGGTGGTAGGGACAGGAGCGGTCCTGGGGGAACGTGACTGCCTCGGCCGGTGGTGTCTTGGCCGGTGATGTCTCGGCCGGGGGTATCCCGGTCGTTGCCTCGGTCATCGAACTGCCTCCCATACGAGGGGCTCGAGTTGCTCGTGGTGCGGGATGAGCGGTCGGCCCGCCGATCCCGATCCCCACTTCATGCCTCTGTACGGTGTATGTCTATGCGCAGTTCGGCCATTTCGGGTCAACTGGCCCCGGGTTCCGTCACGTTGAGCCCCCCTGGCCCAGTAGCGTGTCGATCACCGAGTCCAGATAGCGGGTGCGTGCGGCACCGGTGGGCAGCGCCTGCGGCACCGCGTGGCCCAGCTGGGTGTGCCCGAGAAAGGCGCTGTACGCGAGCAGGCCGCGGCGCCGTGCCTCGGTCTCTGTATGGCCCAACTCCGCGAAGAGCGCGGCGACATAGGCAATGCGGCGCTCGGTCACGCGGGTGAGTGCGGCCGCCACCCGCGGGTCGGCCGCGGTCGCCAGCAGCGACACCTCCAGGGGGTCCTCGGCCGCTGATTCGGTGGCCTGAAGGAGCAGTGTGCGCAGCCGCCGTTCGGGATCGGACTCCGTCTCGATCTCCGCGATCACGGCCGTGGTGGCGACCTCTTCCCAGCGCTCCAGCGCGGCCTGGATCAGCGCGTCCCGGTTGGCGAAGTGCCAGTAGAAGCTGCCTTTTGTGGTGCCGAGCCGGGTCGCCAGCGGCTCGACGGCCACCGCCGCGAGTCCGCCCTCGCCCATGGCCGCCAGCGCGGCATCGGCCCAGTCCTCGGCGGTCAGTCGCTGCCGCCGGCCGGTGCCACGGGGGTGCTGTGCTCGCTGTTGCGCCATGACCATACGCTACCGTACGGTCAAACATACGCCACCGTATGGAGGTGCTGGATGAGTCTGCTGCGCCCGTTTCGCTCCACGCGTCCCGTCCGTGATGTCCACGCCCGCACCGTCGGCGCCCCGGCCGACGCCGTCGGTGCCCTGATCGACCGGGTCGCCGGCGACCCGGATCCGGTCTTCCCGGTGCCCGCCTGGCCGTCGATGCGCTTCGACCGGCCGCTGGGTGTCGGCGCCGACGGCGGGCACGGCTTTGTCCGCTACCGCGTCGCCGCCCACGAGCCCGGCCGCCGGATCCGCTTCGACTTCACCCCCGGCCCGGCCGGCTTCCACGAGATCACCGTGCACCCCCTGGACCCCGGCAGCTGCCGCGTCGAACACGTCCTGGAGGACCAACCCCGCTTCCGGAAAAGGCTGTTGTGGTACGCGGCGATACGGCCCGCGCACCGCACCGTCGTCGAGGAACTCCTCGACAACATCGAACGGGCGGCCACCGGACGCCTCGCCCGCACACCCGCCCGCTGGACACCTCGGGTACGGCTCCTCAACCGCCTGCTGTGGGACCGGCCCAAGGCCGTCGCGCTCCCTGCCGAGGCGCGGCTGGCCCGCAGTGCCTTCCCCCGTACGGACTTCCAGGACGCCTGGCAGATGGCGCTGCTGCCGGGCATGCCCACCGACCCGGCGGCCTGGGAGGGCGTGCTGCGCGGCGCGTCCTTCCCGGTCGTGGGGCGCGCGGACGGAGAGATCCTGCTCGGCAAGGACGCCCGCCATCTGGACTTCCGCGCCTCTGTCCTCCTCGCGAACGGCCAGGTCACACTCGGTACGGTCGTCCGCACCCACCATCGCGCCGGCCGCCTCTACTTCGCCCTCGTCCGACGCGTACACCCCTTCATGGCACGCCTGATGCTGCGCCGCACGCACCGCCGCCTCGCGCTGGCGGCGCCGAGCGCAGGGGACCGGGAGCGGGCGCGGGCGGCGGCATAGCGGTGGGCCCTGCTGGCGGTGGGCCCCGCCGGCCGGTGGGTGGCACCCGGTGCCACACTGCCGGGTATGGAGCTACGACAGCACAGTGGTACCGACCTGGCCTGGGCGCTTCTCGGCGGCGAGCCGGGCCTCACCGGGCGCATCGCGTATGGCGGACCGCCCAGTCTCCCGGCGGCCCGGCTCCCGGTGATGGCGCTGGCCCGTACCACGGTCGCGGTCTGCGCCCTCGCCGCGGCGGAGCTGACGGCCGAGCGGGACGGCGGCCCGGTGCCCGCCGTTCGGGTCGACGACGGCGCGGTGGCCACCGCCTTCGTCAGCGAGCGGCACCTGCGGATCGACGGCCGGCCGCCCTCGGTGTTCGCCCCGCTCTCCCGCTTCTGGCCTACCGCCGACGGCTGGGTGCGCACGCACGCCAACTACCCGCACCACCGTGCCCGGTTGCTGCAGGCGCTGGGCCTCCCGGAGGCGGCCGGAGCGGCGCAGACCGCGGCCGAACTCGCCGGGCGCCGGGCCGAGGAGATCGAGGCGACGGTCCATGCGGCGGGCGGGCTGGCGGTCGCCGCCCGCACCCCCGAGGAATGGGACGCCCACGGCCAGGGCCGCGCGGTGGCCGCGCACCCTTTGCTGACCCTGGACCGCATCGGCGACGGCGCCCCGCCCCGCCCTCTGCCTCCGCTCGCCGGCGCCCCCTCACTGCCCTGCGCCGGGCTGCGGGTGCTGGACCTCACGCGAGTGATCGCCGGGCCGGTCGCCACCCGTACCCTGGCGCTGCTCGGCGCCGACGTGCTGCGCATCGACGCGCCACAGCTGCCGGAGAGTCAGGACGCCCACTGCGACACCGGTTTCGGCAAGCGTTCCACCGCCCTCGACCTGGGCTCGCGTTCGGGCCGTACGGCCTTCGAGGAGCTGCTGGCCGGCGCGGACGTCGTGGTGACCGGCTACCGTCCGGGCGCCCTGGACCGCTTCGGCCTCGCCCCCGAGGCCCTGGTGGAACGCCGTCCTGGGCTGGTCGTCGCCCGCCTCTCCGCTTGGGGCGACGACGGCCCCTGGGGCGGCCGCCGGGGCTTCGACAGCCTGGTCCAAGTGGCCACCGGGATCGCCGCGATCGAGGCGGACGAGGAGGGCGAGCCGGGCGCGCTGCCCGCGCAGGCGCTGGACCACGGGACGGGATATCTGCTGGCGGCGGCGGTGCTGCGGGGGCTGACCGAGCGGGCGCGGGCGGGCGGCTCCGGCGTGGCGACGCTGGCGCTGGCCCGTACGGCGCGATGGCTGGTGCACGGGCTGCGGGGAGAAGAGCGGGCGGACGGCCCGCCGGGAGCGGCCGAGGCGGGCTACGACGCCGGGCGTTGGCTCCGCGACACCGACAGCCCGGTGGGGCGGCTGCGGTACGCCCTGCCGCCGGTCTCGTTCGACGGCGGGCCGGACACCTGGGCGACGCCGCCGGGGCGGTGCGGGACGGATGCGCCGGTGTGGAGGTGAGGGCGGCGGGCCCGCCCCCGCCCCGCCGTTTTCGGCTGGCCCGCCCCCGCCGTCCTCCGTACGATCGCCCGATGACGTCCAGCGATCACTACCTGGCCCGCAGCCCCCGCGTCGGCATCCGCCCGTTCACCGCCGCCGACCGCAACGAGTTCACCACCCTGGCGCGCGAGAGCACCCGGCTGCACCACCCCTGGCTGTTCCCCCCGGCCACCGACGCCGACTACGACAGCTACCTGCTGCGGCTGCAGGAGCCGCAGCGCGAGGGCTTCTTGATCTGCGAGCACGAAAGCGGCCGGATCGCGGGCTATCTGACCATCAACAACATCGTGCACGGCGCCTTCGGCTGCGGCGCCCTCGGCTACGGAGCCTTCGCCCACGCCGCCGGCCGGGGGCTGATGAGCGAGGGCCTGCGGCTCGTACTGCGCCACGCCTTCGAGGAGTTGGGCCTGCACCGGCTGGAGGTCAACATCCAGCCCGCCAACACCGCCTCCCTCGCCCTGGTCCGGCGCGCCGGCTTCCGGCGGGAAGGCTTCTCCCCGGACTTCCTCTTCCTCGACGGCGCCTGGCGCGACCACGAACGCTGGGCGCTCACCAACGACGGCGCCGAACGAGCCCTTTTCGGCCGCACGGTCCCCGTCTTCCGGATCTTCGACATCGCCAAGGCCCATGAGTTCTACGTCGACTACCTCGGCTGCACCGTCGACTGGGAGCACCGCTTCGCGCCCCGTACGCCGCTGTACACGCAGGTCTCGCGCGGTGCCCTCGTCCTGCATCTGTCGGAGCACCACGGCGATGCGACCCCCGGCTCCACGATCTACACGGAGCTGGCCGGGGTACGCGCGCTGCACGCCGAGCTGGCCGCCAAGGACTATCCGTACCTGCGCCCCGGGCTGGAACAGGACGAGATCGGCACCTCGCTCACCCTCACCGACCCGTTCGGCAACCTCCTGCGCTTCAACGAGCGAGCGAGTTCCGGGACGAAGAGCGTCACCGGCCCTTGCGATTGACCTTCATCGTGTCCATGTCGGTGGCGGAGGAGCGCAGCTCCCGGTAGCCGAGGCCCGCCTCCTTGAGCGCGGTCTCCGCCTTGTCCTCGGCGAGCGCCGCCGCCATCTCCTCGCCGTCGGCGGCGTCGGAGACGATGACATAGCGGTAGGTGAAGGAGTGCAGGGCGGTGTCGTACGCCAGCGAGCCCTCGGGGGTGAACTGCAGCTGCGCCAGCCCGTGGTCGTCCACCTCGGCGAGCAGCTTCGCCCGGCACCCGGCCGTCAGGCCGTCCCACTTGCCGCGGACGATCACTCGGTAGGTGTGCTGGGTCGTCGCCATCGGTGCCGTCTTCCGTTCTGCCGTGTGCTGGTGGCCTGCCCTGCGTCGGCGGGCCGCAGCGACAGGGTACGGCGACGAATCCGCCCGGGGCCTCCCCTTTTTCCGGCCGCCGCGCCGCTCACCGAACTCCCCGAGGCGGCAGTGCACATCCCGGACTCTTTGCGCAACCCTGACCCCGGCTGCCGCAAGAAGCCCTGTTCACAAGGGCGCTGACAGGGTTCCATGGTCAACAGGAGGCCGCCGGAGCCGAGGTGGCCGGTCCAACCCTGCGAGGCAGCCGTGGCCACGAGTGTGCGACGCACCACCCTGACCCTTCCCGCCGCCCCCATCGGCCCGGACAACCCGCTTCCGGCCCTGCGCGCCGGCCGCGACCTGCACCGAATCGAGATCCCCCGGAACGCCCAACTGCCCGCCGACATGGCGTGCCAGATCGGCTACCGGCAGCTGCGCTCGGTCCTGCCCGCCCGGCTGCGCGACGGCTACGGCCGCGAGCGCCGCCCCACCGACCTCGACGCGCTGGTCCTCGAGAACGACCGGCTGCGCGCCACCGTCCTGCCAGGCCTCGGCGGGCGGGTGTACTCCCTGTACCACAAGCCCACCGACCGTGAACTCCTCTACCGCAACCCGGTGTTCCAGCCCGCCGCCTTCGCCCTCAACGGTGCCTGGTTCTCCGGCGGCATCGAATGGAACATCGGCGCCACAGGGCACACCACCCTCGCCTGCGCCCCGCTGCACGCCGCCCGCGTCCCGGCTCCGGACGGCGGGGAGATGCTCCGCCTGTGGGAGTGGGAGCCGCTGCGCGATCTGCCCTTCCAAGTGGACCTGTGGCTGCCCGAGGGGTCCGACTTCCTCCACGTGGGCGTCCGGATCCGCAATCCGCACCACCACACCGCGCCGGTCTACTGGTGGTCCAACACCGCCGTCCCGGAGGGCGCGGGCACCCGCGTGCTCGCCCCCGCCGACGAGGCCTGGTTCCCCCATAGCCTTAAGGGCATGGGAGGTGCCCCCATCGGCTACGAGCGGACCCTCCGGAGGGTCCCCGTACCGGACTGCGACGGCGCCGACCGCACCTACCCCCTCCGCAGCGCGTCCCCCGCCGACTACTTCTACGACGTCCCCGAGGCCGCCCGCCGCTGGATCGCCTCCCTGGACGACGAAGGCCGCGGCCTCGTCCAGACCTCCACCGACACGCTGCGCGGCCGCAAGCTCTTCCTGTGGGGCGCGGGGCGGGCCGGACGGCGCTGGCAGGAGTGGCTGACCGAGCCGGGGACCGGCGGCTATGCCGAGATCCAGGCCGGGGTGGCCCGTACGCAGCTGGAGCATGTCCCGCTCGAGGCCGGCGGCGAGCTCGCGTGGCTGGAGGCCTACGGGCCGCTGGCCGCCGACGCCGCGACGGTCCACGGCGACGACTGGCGCGCGGCGCGCGGCGAGGTCGCGGACCGGCTGGAGGCGGCGCTGCCGCGGGCGGACATCGATGCCGCATACGCCGCCTGGCGGCCGTACGCCGACCAGGAACCGAAGGAGTCGCTGACCACCGGCTCCGGCTGGGGCGCACTCGAAGTGGCCCGTGCCGGGCTCGACCTGCCGGGCACCCCGTTCGACGCGGCGACCCTCGGCCCGGCCCAGCGGCCCTGGCTGACCCTCCTCAAGACCGGCGACCTGCCGCCCGAAGGGCCCCTTCCCGGCCCGGCGCTGGTCGCGCCCGCCTGGCGCGATCTGCTGGAGTCGGCGCTGCCGGGCCCGGCCACGGACTACCACCTGGGCCTGGCCCAGTGGCATGCCGGTGACCGCGCCCAGGCCGTACGCAGCTGGGAGCGCGCGCTGGCGGCCGGTGGCGGCCGGCTGTCGCTGGACGCCCTGCCGCTGTACTGCCTGGCCGTCGCCGAGTCCGAGGCGGGCGAAGCGGTACGGGCCGCCGAGCGGTACGCGGAGGCGTTCGGCTGCGCGGCCCGGTTCGCCGGGACCCTGGCGTCCGAGGGTGCGTCCGCGCGCACCTGGCGGTCGGTGCTGCCCGCGCTCGCCCGGGAGGCGGTCCCCGCGCTGCTCGCCGTCGGGCGCGCCGACGAGGCCTGCGACCTGCTGGCACATCTGCGCCAGGAGGACCTGGCCGACGGCCGGTTCCGGCTGCTGACCGCCCAGGTCCTGCTCGCCCAGGGCGAACCGGCCGCGGCCCGCGCGATCTTCGACGCCGGCTTCGAGATCGCCGACCTCCGTGAGGGCGACGAGACCCTCAGCGACACCTGGTACACCATCGCCGAACACCTCGTCGCGGGCTCGGGCCCGGTCACGGAAGCCGTCCGCGCACAGGCCCGCGCCGACCACCCGCTGCCGCAGCGGTACGAGTTCCGGATGCGGCCGGTGTGACGCGGCCGGCCGCCCCCCTCGGACCCCTGGGACCGGCGCCCGGAAACCCGTGGTGATGCCGTGCCCGTAGGCCATTCGGAGAATTTTCGCGTGACCGTGGAATGATCCCGGGCCGTCACACGTTGTAACCAACCATGAAGGCAATCAGCGTGAACAGCTACGGGGGCCCTTCGGTCCTCGAATACACCGACCAGCCCGACCCGAAGGTGGGTCCCGACTCGGTCCTGATCCGGGTGCGGGCGGCCGGCGTCAATCCCGTGGACTGGAAGATCGTCGGGGGCTATCTGGATGCGATGATGGATGCCCACTATCCGCTGATCCCCGGCTGGGATGTGGCGGGCGTGGTCGAGGCGGTCGGCGTGGACGCCCCCGAGTACGCGGTCGGTGACGAGGTCATCGGCTATGTCCGCAAGGACGAGGTGCAGCACGGCACGTACGCCGAGCTGGTGGCCGCGCCCGTACGGACCCTGGCGCGCAAGCCCGCCTCGCTCAGCTGGGAGCAGGCCGCGGGGCTGCCGCTCGCGGGGCTGACGGCATATCAGGCGCTCAAGCGGGTCGGCACGAAGCAGGGCGAGACGGTCCTGGTGCATGCCGCCGCGGGCGGTGTCGGTTCGCTCGCCGTGCAGATCGCGGTGGCCCAGGGCAGCCGCGTCATCGGCACGGCCAGCGAGCGCAACCACGACTTCCTGCGGTCCCTGGGCGCCGAGCCGGTGACGTACGGTGACGGGCTCGGCGACCGGGTGCGGGCGCTGGCGCCCGAGGGCGTGGACGTGGCCCTGGACTTCGTCGGCGACGGCGTCCTGGACGTGTCGCAGGAGCTCCTCAAGGACCGGAGCCGGCTGGTGTCCATCGCCGACGGCGAGGTCAAGGCGAAGGGCGGCCACATGGTGTGGGTGCGCCCGGACGCCGACGACCTGACGGCGCTCGGCGATCTCGCGGACGCCGGGAAGCTCACGGTGCCGGTCGAGGCGGTGTTCCCGCTGGCCCAGGCGGCCGACGCGGTCAAGCGCAGCATGTCGGGGCGGTCCCGCGGCAAGATCGTGCTGGAGGTGTCTTCCTGACGCCGATACCGACGCCGATACCGGTACCGGTCCCTCAACCGCAGCCGCCGACGGGACCCGGGACGGTCGCCACCCGGCCGCCGGGACCCGTCGGCCCTGCGCGCCCTGCCCGCAGGCCCGTTGCGGGTGCTGCTACGCGCCCTCTCCGGCGTCCTGCCTCCGGTCGACGTACTCGAAGATCGAGCCGTCCGGATGGCGGGCGACGAGGTTGCGGCCGATAGGGGTCGGCAGCGGACCCGCGATGATGTCCGCGCCGACCGCCGTGAGGTCGGTGACCGCTTCGTCCACGTCCTTGACGGCGATGGTCGCCGCGATCTTCCGCAGCACCGACAACTCCGCCTCGGGGCCGCTCATCAGGAAGAAGCACCCGACGGCCGCAACGGCCACGCCGCCGCGCTGGAAGCGGATGGCCTCGGCACCGGTGAGCCGTTCATAGACGCCGATCGCCGCATCGAGGTCGCCGACGCATACCCGCAGTGAGGTCCCCAGAATGTCCATACAGGCCAGCCTAGTTGGGCACCCCGGCGGCGCGCAGCGTGATCACACCCGGCACAAGATCTCACCGTGCAGGATGCCGAACCAGCCGTCCTCGTGGGCGCCCCACTCCCGCCACGCCCGCGCGATTCCCGCCAGTTCCTCGGCGGTGGCGTGCCCGCCGTCCACCGCTGTCCGGGCGTACGACGACGAGACCGTGCGCTCCGCCCACAGTTCGCTCCACCAGGACCGCTCCTGCGGAGTGTGGTAGCACCAGGTGCCCGCCGTGGCGGTGACGGCGGACGGGTCGAAGCCGGCCTGCCGTGCCCAGGCGTGCAGTCGGCGTCCGGCGTCCGGTTCGCCGCCGTTGGCGCGGGCGACCTGCAGATACAGCCGCCGCCAGTCGTCCATCCCGTCGGCCGCCGGGTACCAGGTCATGGCCGAGTAGTCCGAATCCCGGACGGCGACGATCCCGCCGGGCTTGGTGACCCGGCGCATCTCGCGCAGCGCCTGCACGGGATCGCCCACGTGCTGCAGGACCTGATGGGCGTGCACCACACAGAAGGTGTCGTCCGGGTAGTCCAGCGCGTGAACATCCCCGACCGCGAAGCGGACGTTCGTCACCCCGCGTGCGGCGGCCGTGGCGCGCGCCTGGTCCAGTACACCGGGCGCGTACTCCAGGCCGGTCACCTGCCCGTCCGGGACCAGTGCGGCCAGGTCGGCGGTGATGGTGCCGGGGCCGCAGCCGATGTCCAGGACCTGCATGTGCGGCAGCAGTGAATCCAGCAGGTATCCGGCCGAGTTGGCGACGGTGCGCCAGGTGTGGGAGCGCAGTACGGACTCGTGGTGGCCGTGTGTGTAGACGGCGGATTCCTGGGGCATGGTCGGCTCCTTCGCGTGACCGGGGGCGTACGGGTCAATACACCTGGCGCGCGGTGCGGGCATGGCCGTGGTACGGGCGACGCCCTCCCGCGCACTGATCACACCGTACGCAGCGATCTCGCATCATGAGAGTCCCGTCTCATGATGCGGTCACGCCTTCGGCCGGGAGGCGGGCGCCTCACTCGGGCAGCAGGCGATAGACCGTCAATGCCTCGTTCTCCTTCTCCAGCGTCAACCCGCCCTGAAATGAAGCGACTTCGCCGTCGAAGGCGAGCGTGGTGCCCTCCGGAAGGCCGCCGATCCGCAGACCGCGCAGCCGGGCCTCGCCGAGGACCGGGGAGGTGTGCGGGCTGCCCGTCAGGGCCGCGGCGAGCAGCCGGGTACGGGCCAGCCGGCCGCCGTGCACCACCCGTACATCGAGCACCCCGTCCGCCAGGTCGTGCCGCCGTACCGGCGTCAACCCCAGCCCCCGGTACTGGCAGTTGCCGACGAACAGCAGCCACACCGCGCGCCGCCTGCCGTTGATCTCGACGGTCAACGGCTCGGCGGTGCGCAGCACTTCGCACGCCGCGAGCACCCCGGCAGGCCAGGCGCCGATGCGGCGCGCCCACTGCTCGCGGATGCGCACCAGCTCCGGATACACCCCGAGGGAGAACGTGTTGAGGAAGTACCGGTCCTCGTGGTGCGGGCCGGCCCGGAAACGCGCCAGGTCCACGGCGACCGCCTCACCGGTCTCCACCGCGCGCGCCGCCGCCGCGTAGGTCTCGATCCCCAGGTCGTACGCGAAGTGGTTGTGGGTGCCGCCGGGCAGCACCGCCAGCGGCAGCTCGTGCCGTACGGCGACCGTCGCCGCCGCATTGACGGTGCCGTCCCCGCCCAGCACGCCCAGCGCCCCGCCCCGCTGCCGGGCGAGTCCGGCGGCCTCCTCCAGGACGTCCTCCAGCGGCCGCGCGTCCGGCCCGCCGCACCCTATGACCTCGGCCTGCGGCAGCACCCGGCGCAGCTCCTGCGCCCGGTCGGGGCGCGGCCCGGAACGCTGCCCCGAGCCCTGGTTCGCGACCACCACCAGACCGCGCCCGCCGGGCAGCGCGGGCGCCTGCGCGCGCGGGCATGGGGGTCCCCCCGGACGGAGTCTGGGGGAGGGCGGCGCCAACTGGGCGCGGGTCGGCGCAACGCCCCGTACGGCGAACGCGGCACCGGCTCCCAGTGCCGCCCCCGCCAGCACATCGCCCGGATAGTGCACCCCTGTATAGACGCGGGAGAACGCCACCGACACGGCGACCGGCGCCAGCGCCAGCCCCCACCACTTGTTCTCGCACGCGATCCCGGTGACGAAGGCCGCCGCCGAGGCCGCGTGCCCGGAGGGGAAGGAGGAGGTGAGGGGCGGGCGGTGCAGCTGCCGTATCACGGGCACCGCGTCCAGCAGCGGCCGCGCGCGCCGTACGGAACGCTTGCCGAGCGTGTTCACCGTCGCGGACGCCACCGCCAGCGAGGCCACTCCGCGCAGCGCGGCCCGGCGGCCGGGCCTGCCGCCCAGTGCGGCGACGCCGGCCGCGACACCGAACCACAGCAGTCCGTGATTGGCGCTGCGGGACAGCCGCGGCAGCACGCGCTGGGCGCCCGGCCACTCGCGCGAGGCGATCCGGACGAAGGCCAGCCGGTCGAGACGGGTCAGCACCTTTCGCATGCGGCTCCTTGTACCCCGGTGGGGCCGTCGCAGACCGTACCGCCGCCGATCGGCGGGGATCCGCCCGTCACCCAAGTGGCGCAATGCGCCCGCCGCCCGTGCGGCGCCGTGCGCCGCTGCGCAAGCGCGCGGCAGCCGCACCCCGCCGCCCACGGACCGGACGGCCGAGCCGCCCCGCACCGCCGTGGCTGCCATGCTGGCGAGCGAGAAAGGCGCCGTTCCGGCCGATTGCCGCAGTTGCGCGCCGCCGGACAGTCGCGCCCCGCCTGCCTGCCCAGGCGGCGAATCCGCTGGTCACCCCTTACCTCGGGAGCGCATATGGAACCCGGCACGAACGTCTGGAACTGCCCCTTCGACTACGCCGAGGCCCTTGAGTTCGATCCGACGCTCAAGCGCCTGCTGACCGAGGAACCGGTCGCCCGCATCCGGCTGCCGTACGGCGAGGGCGAGGCCTGGCTCGTCACCCGGTACGAGGACGTGCGCACGGTGACCACCGACCGGCGCTTCAGCCGGCACGCCGTCATCGGCCGGGACTTCCCCCGGATGACACCCGAGCCGATCGTCCAGGACGAGGCGATCAACGTGATGGACCCGCCCGCCAGCAGCCGGCTGCGGAGCCTGGTGTCCAAGGCGTTCGCGCCGCGTCATCTGGACCGTATGCGGGCCCGCACCCAGCATGTGGTGGACGGTCTGCTGGACCGGATGGCCGAGCAGGGCCCGCCCGGCGACCTGATGGAGAATCTGGCGTCCCCGCTGCCCCTGACCACGATCTGCGAGGTCCTCGACATCCCCGAGGCCGACCGTGCACAGCTGCGCGGCCACGCCCGCACCATGATGAACACCAGCCGCGACAACCGGGACAACGCCGTCCGGGCCAAGGCCGATATGCGTGCGTACTTCGCGACGCTGACCGCACACCGGCGCGCGCACCCGGGGGACGACCTGATCAGCGCCCTGGCCACCGCCCGCGACGGCGACGAGATCCTCGACGAGCGGGAACTGACCGTCATGGCCATGGTCCTGCTCATCACCGGCCAGGACACCACCACCTACGAGATCGGCAACCTCTCCTACACCCTGCTCACCCGGCCCGAGGCGCTCGCCATGCTGCGCTCCCACCCGGAGAAACTGCCGCAGGCCATCGAGGAGATGCTGCGGTTCATCCCGTTCCGCAAGGGCGTCGGCATTCCCCGCGTCGCCCTCGAGGACGTGGAACTGAGCGGGGTGACGATCCGGGAAGGGGACATCGTGCATGTCTCCTATCTGACGGCCAACCGGGACGGCCGGAAGTTCGACCGGCCCGACGAGCTGGATCTGGACCGCGAGAAGACGTCGCACATGACGTTCGGCTGGGGCGGACACCACTGTCTGGGCGCCCCGCTCGCCTTCACCGAGATGGAAGTGGCGCTGGGCACCCTGCTGGACCGTTTCCCCGAGATGAAACTTGCGAAGCCGGCCGATGAGGTGCGCTGGAACGAGACCTCGATCTGGCGCTATCCGATGGCGCTGCCGGTCATCTGGTGACGGTGGCGCACCCGCGGCAGCGGCATGCGGACGTCACCCGACTGCCGTACCGTTGCCCGTAAAGCTGATCCACCCGCAAGAGAACCCACCTGCGCAGGGAGAGTTCATCCTTCGACGGCTGGCCCGCTCGCGTCTCTCCCGGACCGTCGGCCACCCACGACCCGTATGCCAGAGTCGGGGACCGCATCGAGCGGACCACAGTCTGCTAGGAGTGCAACCCATGGCGGTTCTGTGCAAACCGGCGATAGCGGTCCCTGAGTACATCATCACCAGGGACGACACTCTCGAACTGGCACGACAGCTGCACTACGACCACCTGCAGCTCAAAAAGGTGCTCCGGCTCATCGAGCACACGGGCGTGGTCAGACGGCATTTGATCCAGCCGATCGACAAGGTGCTGGAACACCCGGGGCTGGATGCCCGCAGTGCCGTCTACGAAGAGGAGTCCAAGGCCCGGGTTCCCGGCGTGGTGCGCAAGGCGCTCGACCAGGCGGAGCTGGAGCCGAAGCAGATCGACCTGATCATCTATGTGTCCTGCACCGGCTTCATGATGCCGGCGCTGACCGCGTGGCTCATCAACACCATGGGCTTCCGGTCCGAGACACGGCAGATCCCGATAGCCCAACTGGGCTGCGCGGCAGGGGGTGCCGCCATCAACCGGGCGCATGACTTCTGCCGGGCCTACCCCGACGCCAATGTGCTCCTCGTCGCCTGCGAGTTCTGCTCCCTGTGCTACCAGCCCACGGACCTGGAGGTGGGCTCGCTGCTGTCCAACGGCCTGTTCGGCGACGCGGTCGCCGCCGCCGTGGTCCGGGGGAGCGGCGGCACCGGCGTCCGCCTGCAACACAACGGCTCCTACCTCATCCCCCACACCGAGGACTGGATCTCGTACGCGATCCGGTCCACCGGATTCCACTTCCAGCTGGACAAGCGCGTGCCCGGCACCATGGAACCCCTCGCCCCGGCCCTGCGCGCCGTCGCGGAACAGCAGCACTGGAACGCGGGCGCCCTGGACTTCTACATCGTCCACGCCGGCGGTCCACGCATTCTCGACGACCTGTGCCGCTTCCTCGATGTGCCTCCGGAGGCGTTCCGGTTCAGCCGCGCGACGCTGACCGAGTACGGCAACATCGCCAGCGCGGTGGTGCTGGACGCCCTGGCGCGGATGTTTGACGAGGCGTCGGCCCGCGACGGGCAGCGTGGGCTGCTCGCGGGATTCGGACCCGGCATCACCGCCGAGATGGCGCTGGGGACATGGACGTCCGGCGGGTAACCACACCCCCCAGGGGCCGGCCCCCCGGCTCGTACGGACGAGTGAGCCGGTGCCCCATACGGCCGCACTCCGCCCCCCCCCCCCCCCCCCCCCCCCGGCCGGGCCCCCCCCCCCCCCCCCCCCCCCCCCAACC